>DHIM01000385.1:4261-8651 GCA_002403785.1 Clostridium sp. UBA4746 | reverse complement strand
GGGCTATATATAAGGACTCAAAGTGGGCTGAAAAAGCTATTAAAAGTTTAAAATAAATATCAATAAAGAAGAAATATTTAAAGTTATAGACCATCGATTTACATAAAATCGGTGGTTTATTTAAAATATTTTGAAAAATTTATCATATTGTATATAAAATGCGTTTATTTTATCTTAATTATGTTATAATGTAAGATGAATAGAAATCGTATATGGATAAACAAAATAAAAAGGAACTTCTATTTAGTATGTTTCCTGGCTACCTACGAAGGAAGGAAAAGAAAGATGATAATGCTTCAAAAAATATATAAACTTTGCGAATGCTTTGAAAAGCAAGATAGAAAAGCAGGTATTATGAAACTAATAAATAAAGGCTTCAGTGAAAGTACCGCTACAAAATATTATAACATTTGGAGAAGGCATTATATGGATTCTAATAGTAAAGACTTGATGGTTTCGGGTATTTATATAGAAACCCGAAAAGTAAGAAAACTTTTAGAGGAGTGCACCTTTATGGAACGTCAAAGGTATCTTGAAGCTTTAAGTAAAGAACAACTTGTTAGAATTGCACAGGCAGTTCTTAAATAGTACAAAATAAAATTTATTAAATAGAGGTGATTTTATAACCTCTTCAGATGATTTTAAAAATGCTTAAAATATAATCACTATAGCAACTTAAATTTTAAGCTACTATGGTGATTAATTTATATACTATAAATATATCAAAATAAAGTTTAAAACTTGGTACTAATTTAATATTCTAAAGGGAGGGTTATTTATATGGATGTAGAAAAATTAACGGTAAAGGTTCAACAATCACTAAATGAGGCTCAATTATTAGCTGTAAAAAATAATCATCAACAGGTAGATACAATACATTTATTTGCAGCACTTATAGCTCAAGAGGATGGACTCATTCCCAATATATTTAGTAAAATGGGAGTGAACATAACGCAGCTTAATGAGGATATTAAAAAAGCTTTAGACAAGATGCCAAGAGTTACAGGAAGTGGTGCAGACAATGGATCTGTTTATGCTACAAGAAGGTTTGAAGAAGTTTTTGCACGCGCAGAAGATGAAGTTAAAAAATTCAAAGATTCTTTTATAAGTGTTGAACATGTAATGCTTGGCCTTATGGATGTAAATACTAAAGAAATTGCAGATATACTAAAAAAATTCAATATAACTAAAGATGCATTTTTAAGTGTGCTCTCAAGCGTTCGTGGAAATCAAAGAGTAGATAATGTTGATCCAGAAGGTACTTATGAGGCATTGGTAAAATATGGATCAAATCTTGTGGAGCAAGCAAAAAAACATAAATTAGATCCTGTGATCGGAAGAGATGAGGAAATTAGGCGGGTTATAAGAATACTTTCTAGAAGAACTAAAAATAATCCAGTACTTATAGGAGAACCTGGAGTAGGTAAAACTGCTATAGTTGAGGGACTTGCCCAAAGAATTGTAAAGGGAGATGTACCAGAAGGGCTTAAGAATAAGATAATATTTTCTTTAGACATGGGAGCTCTTATTGCTGGTGCTAAATTTAAAGGTGAGTTTGAAGAAAGACTTAAAGCAGTTCTTAAAGAAGTAGAAACTAGTGAAGGAAAAATAATTTTATTTATAGATGAAATTCATAATATAGTTGGAGCAGGTAAATCAGAGGGTTCTATGGATGCCGGCAACATGATAAAACCACTGCTCGCAAGAGGAAGTCTCCATTGCATTGGGGCAACTACTTTTGATGAATACAGAAAATACTTAGAAAAAGATAAAGCTCTAGAGAGAAGGTTCCAGCCAGTAACTATTGAGGAACCTACAGTTGAAGATTCTGTGTCAATACTTAGAGGTCTTAAAGAAAAATTTGAGGTATACCATGGCATAAGAATTCACGATTCCGCAATTGTTGCTGCAGCAAAACTTTCGGATAGATATATAACGGCAAGGTTTCTCCCAGATAAGGCAATAGATCTTATAGATGAGGCATGTGCTATGATAAGGACTGATATAGATAGCATGCCTACTGAGATGGACATGATTAAGCGTAAGGTATTTCAATTAGAGATTGAAAAGAAGGCTTTATCTAAAGAAAATGATGAAGCTTCAAAGAAAAGGCTCACATCACTTGAAAAAGAGTTAAGTAATTTAAAAGATAAAGATAATGAAATGACAGCGAAATATGAAAAAGAAAAATCTAAGATAGTTGAAATTAGAAATTTGAAAGCAGAGTTAGATGTTTCAAGAGGCGAAATAGAAAAATCTGAAAGAGAGTATGATTTAAATAAAGTGGCAGAACTAAAATATGGAGTAATTCCAAAGCTAGAAGCTAAGATAAAAGAGAAAGAAGAAGAAATTCATCAAAATAATGAAACAGCTATGCTTAAAGAAGAGGTAACTGAAAAGGAGATTTCACAGATAGTATCTAAGTGGACTGGTATACCTGTAACAAATCTTGAAGAAGGTGAAAGACAAAAGCTCTTAAGACTTGAAGATGAACTAACTAATAGGGTAATTGGTCAAAAAGAAGCAGTAACTGCGGTTTCAAATGCAGTAATAAGGGCAAGATCTGGTATGAAGGATCCTAAAAGACCTATTGGATCATTCATATTCCTTGGACCTACTGGTGTTGGAAAAACTGAACTTGCTAAAACTTTAGCTAAAACTTTATTTGAGAGTAGTGAAAATATAATAAGAATAGATATGTCTGAGTATATGGAGAAATATTCTGTATCTAGACTTATAGGAGCACCACCAGGTTATGTGGGTTATGAAGAGGGGGGACAGCTTACGGAAGCTGTGCGACGTAAACCTTATAGTGTAGTATTGTTCGATGAAATAGAAAAAGCTCATGAAGATGTGTTTAACATATTTCTTCAGATATTAGATGATGGAAGATTAACAGATAATCAGGGTAAAATCGTAGATTTTAAAAACTGCATAATAATTATGACATCAAATATCGGAAGCAATTATCTCTTAGAAAACAAAGAAAGTGGAGGTATAGAGAAAGGTATTCGTGATAGGGTTATGAGCGAATTAAAGTCTAAATTTAAACCAGAGTTTCTAAATAGGTTGGATGATATTATATTGTTTAAGCCTTTAGAAACAAAGGAAATAGAAGGAATAGTTGATATATTCCTTGCAGATATTCAAAACAGGCTTAAAGATAAAAATATATCAATGAAAGTAACTACGGCTGCTAAAGAGCTTATGGCCACTGAAGGGTATGATCCAATTTACGGAGCACGTCCACTAAAAAGATATATTGAAAATGTTTTAGAAACATCTATTGCAAAGAAAATCATTAAGGGAGATATAAATGATGGTTCCATCATTGGCGTAGATGCTAAGGATGATCAAATTGTTATAGAAAAAGTAAATAATTGAGGCTAGGGGCATGAAAGTAAATGACAAGTCAAAGATGCGACAAGTATTTTGACTTGTTATTTACTTAAACATCCCATATACCTCTTACAAAGCTTGTCGGCATGCTGACAAGCTTTTGTAAAGTTACAAATAAACGATGAAAGTAAATATACTAATGGAGGTAACTATATGTCTAACAAATATTATGGATATTATAATTCACCTATTGGAGTATTAGAAATAATAAC
The DNA here is from genome assembly GCA_002403785.1 of Clostridium sp. UBA4746. Lineage (GTDB taxonomy): Bacteria > Bacillota > Clostridia > Clostridiales > Clostridiaceae > Clostridium_AD. The sequence continues at coordinate 5,040 of DHIM01000385.1, read as the reverse complement.
CTCTGATGACGCAATAATCTCGGCTATGTTTGTAGAGGAGAAGAAGGATAAAACAGAAGAATCACAAGCTTTGAAGAATGCTATTAAACAATTTGATGAATATTTTAAAGGGGAAAGAAAGGATTTTGACATAAAATATGAAACAAAAGGAACTGAATTTCAAATGAAAGTTTGGGATGGTTTAATGAAAATACCTTATGGGGTAACCTGGTCTTATAAGGAAATGGCTATTGAAATTGGTAATATAAAAGCAACAAGAGCAGTTGGTAATGCTAATAGTAAGAATATTATTAGCATAATTATTCCCTGTCATAGAGTCATTGGATCTGATAAGAGTCTAACAGGATATGCAGGTGGGCTTAATAGAAAGAAGTGGCTTTTAGAACATGAGAAGAAATTTTTATAAAACTAATTCTATTAAATTTCATAAATAAATACTTGAAATTCAAATAGCTTTCAATCGTAAACTTAAAAACATTTTAGGTTTACAATTGAAAGCTATTGCTTTATTATATAGTATATACCAAATAGTTGCTTTTTTTATGGCTTTGTGGATTCTATAACTGGAGATTTGGTACTAACAGTATTTGCAGCATATATTTCAATAAAATTATTATCTGTATTAAGAAAATGTGGATATATTATTTAAAAAAATAAGAGAGGGGTACAGTATGAGAGAATTTATTAAGAGTGTAGAGAAAAATGTTATAGGAGGTCAAAATGTAAGCTATGACGAGGTAGTGAAACTAGCAGACATTGAAGAAAAAGAAGATATAGTA
>DHIM01000385.1:3727-4039 GCA_002403785.1 Clostridium sp. UBA4746 | reverse complement strand
TTGAAGAAAAAGAAGATATAGTAGAGTTATGTAATAGTGCTAATAAAATAAGAGAGTTTTTTTGTGGTAAGGATGTAGATCTTTGCACCATAATGAATGCAAAATCAGGAAAATGTACTGAGGACTGTAAATTCTGTGCGCAATCTGCTCATTATAAAACCAATGTAGAAGAGTATGAATTAGTTTCAAAGGAAGCCGCATTAGAGCTTGCAAGGGAAAATGAAAAGGAGGGAGTAAATAGATTTTCTTTAGTGACAAGTGGCAGAGGACCTACCGGCAGTGATTTTGAAAAGATTCTAGATATATATGAGG
>DHIM01000385.1:604-3582 GCA_002403785.1 Clostridium sp. UBA4746 | reverse complement strand
ATATATGAGGAGTTAAATAAGGAAATGAAAGTTGATTTATGTGCTTCGCTTGGGATACTCGGATATGAGCAACTGAGTATGTTGAGAGAAAAGGGAATAACAATGTATCATCATAACTTAGAAACTAGCAGAGAATACTATGGAAACATATGCACAACCCACAGCTATGATGAGCGAATAAATACTATAAATGCAGCAAAAGAGGCCGGGATGGTTATTTGCTCAGGAGGGATTATTGGTCTTGGAGAAAGCATGGGGGATAGAATTAATTTAGCTTTTCAGCTAAGAGATTTAGGTGTTAAATCTATTCCTGTTAATGTATTGAATCCAATTAAAGGAACTCCACTAGAAAATGCGGAAAGTTTAAGTCAGGAGGAAATACTAAAAACTATTGCAATCATAAGATTTGTAAATCCTAAAGCACTTATAAGACTTGCCGGAGGAAGAAATCGAATTGATGAATTTGGAAAAAATTGTTTTAATGCAGGAGCTAATGCTACAATTACGGGAAATTACCTAACAACCTCAGGTAATAAAATATGTGATGATAAGAAAATGGTAAGTGAGTTAAATTTGGAGGTTAGAAAAAATGGCTAAGGGGGTATTTATAGTTGGTACAGATACTGATGTTGGAAAAACTGTTGTAACTGCAGGTATTATGCATCTTCTCAGAAGTAATGGATATAATGCTACTTATTTTAAGGCAGCGTTGAGTGGGGCTTTTGAAGTAGGTAATGAGCTTATTCCTGGTGACACTAAGCTTGCTTGTGATGTGAGTAATTTGGAAGAAGTTTATGAAAATATAACACCCTACGTTTATAAGTCAGCGGTGTCCCCTCATCTTGCAGCAAAACTTGAGAATAATCCTATTCAAATAGATCTAATAAAAGAAAAATACGATTATTTAAAGAAGAAATATGATTACATAGTCGTTGAAGGTAGCGGAGGAATAATATGCCCATTGATAGATGATGAAAGAGGATTATATACCCTTGAGAACCTTATAAAGGATTTAAATATGAGTGTAATTATTGTGGCAAGAGCTGGGGTAGGAACAATTAACCACACAGTAATTACTGTGAAATATATAGAATCACAAGGAATTAATGTCAGAGGGATTATAATAAACAATTATATAGATAATCTTATCTGTAATGATAATATTCAAATGATAGAAAAGTTTACTAAAGTGCCGATTATAGGCAAACTTAAACATATTGATAACCTAAAGGACAACATGCTGCAAGCTATAAGAACAAATGCAGAAAAGGCCTTTAGTATTAAGACTATAGAAGAATGTTTGGATCAATTATAAAGTGAAGGTTGAGGTAAATACATGAATAGTTATGTAGAAAAGGATTTGAAATATATATGGCATCCTTGTTCACAAATGAAGGACTATGAGGAGCTTAATCCAATAGTTATTGAAAAAGGTGAAGGGGTTTGGCTTTACGACATTGATGGAAATAGATATTTAGATTGTATATCATCTTGGTGGACGAATACGCTAGGACATAGCAACAAAAGAATTAATGAAGCTATAAAAAAGCAGATAGATAGCATTGAACATGTTATATTTGCAAATTTCTCAAATAAACCTGCTATAGAGCTTGCGGAAAAACTTGTAAATATAACACCGGATAAGCTTACGAAAGTGTTCTTTTCGGATAATGGATCCTCAGCTGTGGAAATAGCTTTAAAAATGAGTTTTCATTATAACATGCAAAAGGGAAATATTAAAAAGAAAAGGTTCGTAGCACTAAGTGATGCATACCACGGAGAAACTTTAGGTGCCTTGTCTGTTTGTGATATAGATGAGTTTAATATGGTATATAAACCTCTCCTTTTAGATACCTTCAGAGTAGAAGGACCAGATTGTTATAGGTGTAGGTATGGGTTTAATAGAGATAGTTGTAATGCAGAGTGCTTCGAGGATATGAAAAAATGTTTAACTGAAAATCATGAGGATATAAGTGCAGTAATAGTTGAACCAATGGTTCAAGGTGCCGCAGGTATGAAGATTTATTCACCAATTTATTTAAAGAAGCTTCGAAAGCTTTGTGATAAATATGAGCTGCACCTTATTGCAGATGAAATTGCAATGGGTTTTGGTAGAACTGGAAAGATGTTTGCTTGTAATCACGCTGAAATAAGTCCAGACTTTATGTGTCTTTCAAAAGGAATTTCTGCTGGATATATGCCCATGTCTGTAGTTATGACTACAGATGATATTTATAATTGTTTCTATGGGGACTATAGAGAAAGAAAATCATTTATACATAGTCACACTTATTCAGGTAATGCTATGGGGTGCGCTATAGCACTCGAAAACTTAAAGATATTTGAAGAAGATAATATTATAAAGAACAATATAGAAAAAGGTAGACTTATAAGAAAACTTACACTAGAAAAGGCAAGAAACTTAAAACATGTAGGTGAAGTAAGAAGTATAGGTATGATAACAGCTATTGAAATAGTGAAAGATAAGGAGACAAAAGAAAGTTATCCCTTTGAAATGAGAGTGGGCTATGAGATTTACAAGATTGCCCTTAAAAAGGGGTTAGTGCTCAGACCTATAGGAAATGTACTCTATTTTATCCCTCCGTACATTATAAATAAAGAGGAGATAGAATTTATGGTGAATACTTGCTTTGAAAGTATAGAAGATTATTTTACTCGGTAAGAGGGTATTGTACAGGAAATATATTATTATTTTTAATATGTTTATAAAATAAGTAAGGTGTGTATAATTAAGTTAATTATATACATCTTACTTATTTTAATTTCTCTTTATAATTTTGCTAAGGAAGACTTATGATCATTAAAAAGTTAATGTTGAAATAAACTCTATAAGGGTGGATAATTAGATATAAAATACTTTTTTCATATATTTAAAATGATTGTGAACTAATAAAGGAGAATGTAAAAATGATTAATTATAAATGGTGTGTATGTGATATGGATGGAACATTATTAAA
>DHIM01000385.1:0-283 GCA_002403785.1 Clostridium sp. UBA4746 | reverse complement strand
AGGAAGAGTTGACCTTATGGTGAGGCCTTTTATTAAGCAACTAGGTTTATTGGGCCCTGTTATATCTTGTAATGGCGGACTGATTAGAAATATTGAAACAGGAGAAGTTATTTATTCAAAGATAATGGATAAAACAATTATAAAAAATATTGTAAATCATTGTATAAATCTAGATATAAAATATATTATTTATACGGCTGAAATGGTATATTACAACAAAAATAATCCATTGGGTAAAAAATATGAAAATCGTAATAAATTATTATCAAAAGATGAACAATTA
>DHIM01000078.1:2059-10730 GCA_002403785.1 Clostridium sp. UBA4746 | reverse complement strand
AATATCCATAAATATTAAAAACTCAAATCATAAAAATTATATAAATATCTTGTAATAGGTTATACATACCTTATAATATAAGTATACATAAGTTTATATGTTAACGAATAGAAAAACATCTTATTAGGGATATTAATTTTTGGAAGGTGATAAATAATGCATAAGTCTAAATTTAGTCTAGATAATATAAGTTCCTTATCTAAATCGGTATCAGAAAATAGCATAGTACCATATGAAGAGTTACCTCAGTATGACTTGTTTTTATCTCAAGTTATTGACTACTTAAATGATAAATTTGACGCTGATAATTATACTAATAATATAGTACAGAATTATATAAAAAGTGGAGTTATATCAAAACCAGAAGATAGTAAAAAAAGAGGTTATACAAAATTACATCTTGCTCAATTAGTATTACTTAGTTATATGAGACCTATACTTACATCTGAGGAAATAAAAAAAGTATTCAGATTAGCTTTTAATGAAATAAATGATAGAAGTGATGATATTATTTCATGGGAAACAGCGTATAAAATTTTTTATGATATGCAAAAGGAAAGCCTTGATCATTTTGAAAAAAATCAATGTTGCGATAAAGCAAAATTGCAAAAGATAATTGATGCATTAGATTTAAAAGAAAGTGACAAGGAAAGAATATCAGTGTTTTTGGTTGTAATGACATTAATATCACAAGCTAGTGCTGTAAAAAAATTAGCACAAAGAATTGTAGAGGATTATAAAAATTAAAGGTTATGTTAAAAAGTAAAAGATCCCTTAAAAATGAGGTCTTTTATTTTTTATCTAAAAGTTAGACATTAAATATATATATCTGTACAATTAATACTCGGTTTTTTTTATATTTGATTAATTTGCATAGAAGTTTAATAAAATAGTGTGGAATGGGAAGAATATTTATGCGAATAATATGAATTTGCAATGGTTGACAAGAATTGTATAAGAGGATAATATAAAAATATTGATAATTTTATATTATTTTAAAAATCAAAATATCGTAAAAATTAAAAGATAATGTGTTGGAGGGTAGGAGGATATGGACAAGAAAAAAATCAACATTTATTCTGAAATAGGTAATTTAAAGACTGTTCTTATACATAGGCCTGGAGAAGAGATTGAAAACCTTATACCGGAATATTTAGAAAGACTTTTATTTGATGATATTCCGTTCCTAAAGGTAGCAAGACAGGAACATGATAATTTTGCTAAGATATTGCAGGAGAATGGTGTTGAAACGTTGTATCTTGAGGATTTAGCTATAGAGGCAGTAAAGGATCCTGAAGTTAAGGAGTTATTTTTAGATGAAGTTATAGAGGAATGTGGTATAAATGAGACAAAGATAATAACATCACTAAAAAAGTATTTGTACTCTATGCCAGAAAGAAAAATGATGGATAAGGTTATGGCAGGTATAAGGAAAAAAGAAATAGAAATTAAAGAATATTATGATGAATATCCATTTATAATGGATCCTATGCCAAATCTATATTTTACACGGGATCCTTTTTCATGTATTGGCAATGGGATAAGCTTAAATTCTATGAAGACTAAAACAAGGAGAAGAGAAACAATATTTGGAAAGTATATTTTCAAGTATCACCCAGAGCTAAAAGATTCAGGTGTTCAATTGTGGTATAACAGAAATGATGTATATAACATTGAAGGTGGCGATGAATTAATTTTATCAAAACAAGTTATTGCAATTGGGCATAGTGAAAGGACTGATAAAGAGGCGGTTATAAATATGGCTAAGAATATATTTGAAAAGGGAGAAAATTTCAGAACAATTTTAATTTTTGATATTCCGAAAACTAGAGCATTCATGCATCTTGATACTGTATTTACAATGATTGACTATGATAAATTTACGGTTCATCCAGGGATAGAAGGTACCTTAAGAGTTACAGCATTAACTTATGATTATAAAAACAAGGAATTAATAACTAAAGAGGAAGTAGGAAGTTTAGAAAAAATACTTTCTAAATACTTAAAAAAAGATATTACCTTGTTGCGTTGTGGTGGGGGAGATAAAGTTATATCAGGAAGAGAGCAATGGAATGATGGATCAAATACTTTAGCTATATCTCCTGGAAAAGTAATAACTTATGAGAGAAATTATGTTACTAATGAGATTTTAGAAAAAAATAATATAAAGGTGATTGAAATTCCCTCAGGTGAACTATCAAGAGGCAGAGGTGGACCTAGATGTATGTCTATGCCATTTTATAGGGAAGATTTGTTATAATAGTAGAAATACATTGAAATTTTGTTTATAATGGTACATTATTATAATGATAAAGCAATTTTTATCGACTAATTTTAGCATATAATAAAATTGATTGGTATAAAATAATAATTAAAGAATAGAGAGGGGAATTTATTATGTTTAACTTAAGAAACAGAAATTTTCTAACATTGATGGATTTTTCACCAAAGGAGATTAATCATTTTCTTGATTTAGCTAGAGATTTAAAAAGAGCTAAATATGCAGGCACAGAAAAGCAATCATTAAAAGGTAAAAACATAGTGTTATTATTTGAGAAAGATTCAACTAGAACAAGATGTGCATTTGAAGTTGGAGCTCTTGATCAAGGGGCACATGTTACATATCTTGGACCAACAGGAAGCCAAATGGGTAAAAAAGAATCAATTGCAGATACTGCGAGAGTTCTAGGAAGAATGTATGATGGTATTGAGTATAGAGGGTATGGACAAGAGGTAGTTGAAGAACTTGCAAAATTTGCTGGAGTGCCAGTATGGAATGGGTTAACAACGGATGATCACCCTACTCAAATACTTGCTGATTTTTTAACATTAAAAGAACATTTTTCAAAACCATTAAATGAAATTAAATTTGTTTATGCAGGGGACGGAAGAAATAATATGGCAAATGCTCTTATGATAGGAGCTGCGAAGATGGGAATGGATTTTAGAATAGTTACACCAATTTCATTATTTCCTGAAGAATTACTAGTTAGTAAATGCAAAGAAATAGCTAAGGACACAGGAGCAATTATTACTATTACTGATAAAGTAGCAGAGGGAGTAAAGGGCGCGGATGTTATATATACAGATGTTTGGGTGTCGATGGGAGAACCAGATGAAGTTTGGGTTCAAAGAATTAATTTGTTAAAACCATATCAAGTTAATAAAGAAATGATGAATTTAACCGGAAACAAAAATACTAAATTTATGCATTGTTTACCTGCATTCCATAATTTAAAAACAAAGGTTGGCAGAGATATATTTGAAAAATTTGGAATGAACGGTGTCGAGGTTACAGATGAAGTATTTGAAAGCCCAGCTTCAATAGTATTTGATGAAGCTGAAAATAGAATGCATACTATAAAAGCAGTTATGGTAGCAACATTAGGAAATTAATATATTTTTAAATAGTAGTAGAATATAAGTATTATAAATGATACGTTTAACAATATATTAGAATATAATTCATAATTGCGGTACTTCAAGCAAATATAAAAAAATAAATTGGAATTAATAATATTTTTAGCATAAATATTGGTACACGATAATATTTATTATTTTATAGTTAATAAATATTAAAGGGGTAGATGTATATGCTAAATAAGATTCCAAAGTTAATTTATGATCTCTGCGGAGATAAAGTCGAAGTTATGAACTATACAAAAGTTTTTTTTGAAAATAAGAACGAAGAAGGTTATGTACTTCATGTAGAGCAACATGATAGAATTACATCTATAAGTGAGTTTGACTTAGAAAAAAAAGAAGATAAATATTATTGTACAAGGAAATTATTTAGTTAACTAAAATTTTAAACATAGTTTCAATTGTTAAAATAATCTAATCATACAGGCTTTATAATTAATAAAGCTTGTGTGATTTTTTACATTTATATCGCGAAACATTTTCTATAATATTACAAGAGCATAAATTAAATACGCTTAATAGTGGCTTACATGAAGAAAATTTTAATGTGGCATAAATTACTGGCTAAAGCACATTAGAATGATTATAAGCACTGCTAGGTATGTTTAACATTGGGGGGGGGACAACTTACACATAGATAAGTAATAATCATTTTGAGCAATTATGCTAGTCTATTTCAAAAGACATATAGCATTAGAAGAAATTCCTTCTTGGCGGCCAGTAAAACCAAGGCCTTCCTCTGTAGTAGCTTTAACATTAATGCTGCCAATGGGTAATCGTAGTGCAGTTGCTATATTTATTACCATGTTTGGTATATGAGGTGCCATTTTAGGTCTTTGTGCAATTATTGTAGCATCAATATTTTCGATTACGTAGTTATTATCTCTTATTAATTCCCCCACATATTCAAGTAGGATAATGCTAGAAATACCTTTATATCTGGTGTCATTATCAGGAAAATGTTTTCCAATATCCCCGAGAGCTGCAGCACCTAGAAGAGCATCCATAATAGCGTGAAGTAGAACATCAGCATCCGAATGACCTAGTAATCCAGTCTCGTGAGGTATGGTTACTCCACCAAGTATTAAACTTCTTCCATTAACTAATTTATGAACATCATATCCCATTCCAATTCTCAAGTGAATTACCTCTTTTCAATTTAATTTATAAATGTTTTAAATATACATATCCTCTTTGACTTGGTATTTATTTTCATGTGCCTAATATACCATTTCCGAATAAGGTAATCAAGATATTTTATTGTAGTAATCTAGTAACAAGTAATAGATTATATGAATTAGATATTAGTAAGAAAGTACACAATAAGTTATTAACATGTTATCAACAAAACTGTGGATAATGTGCATAACTTAATAATTTTGTTTTGAAGTATTTTAATTAAAATACATAAAATCACATAAAAATCTTCGATATATATGTAATTGTAACTAATAACCAGTAAATAACACCAACTCCACAAGTTATGCACAGATTAATTGTGGATAGTGTGCATAAGTATTAAAAAGTTTATAATAATTTACAAAAATATACATAATAATAATGTTATTGTGGATTAGTAAATCATAATGTGTACAATCTGTGAGTCTAAATAAATAATAACAAAATATTTCAAATAACAAGTAAATTTCAAAAATAATAATTTTGTAATATAATACCACATTAAATAATATTACTATTTATGTAACTAAAATTTATTGGGTAATGTATTAATAGTTAAGTGTGGGAAATGTGGCTATAAGTGGAAGAGGCATATGAATAATAGAAGGAAACCATTTCAATTCACTAGGATAGCATTGGCAGGATGAAATTTAGGATAGTTCTATATTAGGCTATAATGATAAGACTGTGTCTACAACAGAATATGAAGCAATATATGCGGTTTCATAAAAAAATGACTAATATTAAAAAAAATCGAGAAAATAAAGATATAAATGCTGATAAATTATAAGCATTTTTCCTATTATATTTAGAGAGTAAATATAATAGCTATTATTAACTAAGATTAACAAGTTATCCACAAAATCTGTGTGTACAATGTTGATAACTTTCATATAAACAAAAAAACACACAAATATGTGTGCTTTTAATGATATTTTACCGTGTAAGGTAATAACTTAGAATAATAAAAAATATAGATTTAATTATTTGGAAGCATTTTCAGTTTTAATAGAATCACTAATCAGATTGTTGATACCTAATAGCTCATTTTGTGCTAGGTATCTCCATTTACCAATAGGCAAATTATTTATAGAGATATTCATAATTCTAAGTCTCTCAAGTCTTAAAACAGAATAGCCGAGGGTTTCACACATTCTCCTTATCTGTCGGTTAAGACCTTGTGTTAAAATTATTCTAAAAACATACTTGCTTTCTTTTTTTACAAAACATCTTTTAGTTATGGTTTCAAGTATTGATATGCCATTTGTCATATTATTTATAAAATGAGGGGATATAGGTTTATCTACAGTAACAATATATTCTTTCTCGTGTTTATTTCCTGATCGTAAAATTTTATTTACAATGTCTCCATCATTTGTTAAAAATATAAGACCTTGAGAAGGTTTATCAAGGCGACCTATGGGAAAAATTCTTTTCGGATAGTTTATAAAATCTATAATATTACCATTAACCTTATGTTCTGTAGTGCAGGTTATTCCAACGGGTTTATTAAAAGCTATATAAACCAATTCTTCTTTATTTTTTAATGGTTTACCGCTTATTTCAATATAATCATTTGTGGATACTTGGGTACCAAGTTCTGGCACATTACCATTTACAGTGACCTTACCTTGAGCAATTATTTTATCGGCTTCACGTCTAGAGCAAAAACCTGTTTCACTTATAAATTTATTTAATCTAATTTTCGTTTCATTATTTTCGGAGTGCTTAATAATATTTCTCTCTTTATTATTTTGTATGGCTTTCATTTCACACCGTCCTTTGGATTTATAAAGTAAAATTAAGCTAGATAATTTATGTAGTATAATAAAATATAAGTAGTTCTAAGATTCCCCTTAATTAATTATAGCTTGGCCATTGTTATTTAGAAGAACCTTAAAATTATGGGTGCCAGCATATCTATTAAACTCAGTTAAGTTAATTGGCGTTTTATTTTTATTATCAGAAACAAATATAGAAATTTTAAAACCATCATCCGAATGTGCTTTAGTTAAGTATTTTTGCTTAATAGCTTCATCTAGAATCAAATGCAATGCTTCATCCAGAGATTTATTTTTTAAAGATACAAGTTGTATCATTTTATAGCCTCCAGAGCTTATGCCCTCAACCCTTGTAATTTTATTTGAACCATTCACCTCCATTTTTAAAGAACAATTCATGTCTACTATAACGGAGTAATTGTATCTTTTATCCAAATATAATTTTCTCAGTGAAAATAGAAGTAATAGAACACAAGCAACAGCTAATAAATATTTCCATACGACAGGTTTTTGAAATTCCTCACCTGCATATAGCTCACCTATTACAGGTTCAGCCGTGTGCTTTTCTAGAGTAACAAATTCATTGTTTGCGGTTATAATATACACTTTATCTTTTTCAATGTTAATTATTTTACCAGCTTTTCGCATAAGTGCACCCCTTTCATATGATAATAGGTAATTACAATGAATTTTTAACGATAATTTACATATAATAAAAAATAAGTATTTTCTATAATGGGTCATAATATACAAAGTATAACACTAAATTTCAAATATTATTATATCATAGAAAAAGTTTACTTATAATCACAATAATCCATAACAAAGATGCATTTGGAGTAGTAATAGTGTTAAACCATAAAAGATGATTATATATATGAAATTATTAGGAATAGGTAGTATGTAGTGAGAGTAGTGGAGGAGAAAGTTTTATGGAAATCCCCCCCATTATAGTATAGGAGAAAGTAGTCTTGAAATAGATTCCTTAAATTTAACACTTAAACTTCTATTGGTATATTTCTCGAGAGTTAATTCAGTACATGATTTTAAATCATCAATGAAAAAATGGTCTAAGTCAGAAGTTATTTTTTTATCATAGATAAAGGCATTAATTTCAAAGTTTAAAGTAAAACTTCGAATATCTAAATTAGCTGTACCTACAGAGCTTATTGACTCATCAATAGAAAGAAACTTACTGTGAAGAAAGCCTTTAGTGTAGGTGTAACATTTAACGCCAGATTCGAGTAGCTCTCCCATATAGGAAGTTGAAGCCCAATATACAAACGGATGATCCGGTTTACTCGGTATAATTATACGTACATCTACTCCAGATAAGGATGCTATTTTTAAAGCTTCTAATATACTATCGTCTGGAATAAAATAAGGAGTTTCTATATAAATGTTTTTTTCAGCTTTACTAATCATTTTCAAATATCCATTTTTAATAGAATTCCAAGTGGAGTCAGGACCGCTTGAAACTATTTGAAGACCTGTTTTACCAACATGAGGTCTGTGAGGGAAATACTTATTATCAAAAGTAGAATCTTCATTGGCAGCAAATCGCCAATCCATTAGAAAATGTAATTGCAACGCGTCGATTGCATCTCCTTGTATGAATAGATGCGTATCTCGCCAAAATCCGAATTTTTTAGAAAGCCCTAAATATTCATCTCCAATATTAAAACCACCTATAAAGGCAAATTGTCCATCAATAGTGCATATTTTACGATGATTTCTAAAATTTACTCTAAGGTTTATATAAGGAAGAAATGGTGGAAAGAAGCAAGCAACTTTTCCGCCAGATTCAATTAAAGGCTTGAAAAAACACTTGTGAACCTTAAGGCAACCCATTCCATCATAGAGTAATTTCACCTCGACTCCTTCTTTAGCTTTATCACATAGAATTTTAAGAATAGTTCCTCCTAAATTATCATTCTGGAATACATAATACTCCATATGTATATAAACTTTTGCATTTTTAAGAGTTTCTTTAAGTTGATCAAATTTTGATTTACCATCAGTAAATATAGTTACGTGATTATTATTAGTGTAAAAGGAATTATCACTGCAAAGGTTAAGTTTCATCATATCAGAATATTTATTTAAATAAGGATTAGTTTTAATTAAATTATCATTATTTAAAAATTCTTTTTGCTTAGTAATGATTGAGGTAAGATTTTCTCTTTCTTCTTTTTTTAAAGAAAACATTCTTTTTCTTTTTAAATTTTGACCAAGAAACAAATAGAATATAAAGCCTATGCTTGGCAAAAATAGTAATACCATAAGCC
>DHIM01000078.1:1628-1919 GCA_002403785.1 Clostridium sp. UBA4746 | reverse complement strand
AAAAAATAGTAATACCATAAGCCACGTCCAAGTGCTGGCAGGGTTTTTTCGTTCAATAAAAACAACTGCTATGGCAAAGAAGATATTAATAAAAAACAACAAATTAAAAAAACGTAATAATAATTCATTTGTAAACATATGAGCCTCCATAAAATTCATTTTATCTTACATTGATAGTATACATATAAATGCATATAAAAAAACAGCGAAAATCATTAAAAGATAAATATTTAATTTATTATAAAATATTTTGTGATAATATAGATAAATTTCAAATTTATAATTTATAAT
>DHIM01000078.1:1216-1381 GCA_002403785.1 Clostridium sp. UBA4746 | reverse complement strand
AATTTATAATTTATAATATTAAAGGAATAGTAAGTTCTATGGTATAATAATACTGAATTATTGAAATCAATTTAGGGTGAGAAGTATGTTTTGAATTGAATTTATACTTATATTAATAATATGTATAACTTTTTTTATTTGTGCATGGAGGGTATGTTATAATGT
>DHIM01000078.1:816-1047 GCA_002403785.1 Clostridium sp. UBA4746 | reverse complement strand
ATGTTATAATGTTGCTGTAAAAATTATTTTGTATGGCACGTTTTAAGAATAAAGTTATATGTATATAATATAAGTTGGGATTAAAAAATGCAGATAAAATAGAAGACTAAATTCTAGAATAGAAAGTAGGATAAATATAATTATGAGAAATATAAAAATTGTAATAGAATATGATGGCACTAGGTATAAAGGATGGCAGAGACTTGGAGATAGTGATAATACAATTCAGCA
>DHIM01000078.1:0-567 GCA_002403785.1 Clostridium sp. UBA4746 | reverse complement strand
GAAATCACTGGTTCTGGAAGAACAGATGCAGGGGTACATGCGTCAAACCAAGTAGCAAATTTTAGAACAGAATGTACAATGCCTACGCATAAAATGCGTAGTTATTGTTATGAGTATTTACCAGAAGATATTGTAGTAAAAACAGTCGAAGAAGTGGACCTTAATTTTCATGCTAGATATAATGCTAAGGTTAAAAAATATATATATAATATTTGTAATAATAAAGCACACGATGTATTTACTAGGAAATATGATTATCATGTAGCTTTACCTCTAGATATTGAAAAGATGAGAAAAGCTTCGGAAATTTTAATAGGAGAACATGATTTTCAAAGTTTTACAACACTTAAAACCAAGAAAAAATCTACTATAAGAACTATTTATACAATAAACATTGTAGATAATAATGGGAATATAGAAATTAGTATTCAAGGAAATGGATTTATGAAAAATATGGTAAGACTAATAGTTGGAACACTAGTAGAAGTAGGACTTAGCGAGCGAGACGCTAATGAAATTAGCGATATATTAGATAGAAAAGAAAGAAAATATGCGGGACATATTGCA
>DHIM01000352.1:6931-7059 GCA_002403785.1 Clostridium sp. UBA4746 | reverse complement strand
TTTTATAAAGCATTATAAAGAGTGTAACTTTTTATATTGTGATTTATATATAAATCTCAATAAAGTACTGCTTATAGTTATTAAAGTAATTGTTAAAATTGCACAATGAAAGAAAAAAGTTTGTGGTC
>DHIM01000352.1:0-6703 GCA_002403785.1 Clostridium sp. UBA4746 | reverse complement strand
GCCAATAATCATTATTGAAAAAAATATGATGAAAAGTTGTAAAACTTTTATCAAAATCAACTAAAAAGGGTATAAGTAATATTAGGGGAATGATAATAAGAAAGTTAGAACTAGTTAACAAGTACTTTATTGTTTTATGTTTCTTATTTATCAATATACCAATAGTACTAATTAATATGGAAAAAATCAGCATTACATATAGTTTATCAAATAATATTTTAACTTCTTTAAAATGAATTTTACCATGAGTAGAGGATGGAAGTGTTGGTAGATTAAATTCTTCCGATGAGTTTTGTGTTAAATATGTGATTACATAATTATAATTAGCTTTAAGGTCTTTTTTATTTATATTGGATGATTGTTCAATATTTAATACATTAATATCTGTATAATATAATGGCTTAAAAAGCAAAGTAAAATATACACTTAAGACTATAAAAGAAAAAGTAAAACATATAATGAAGAATGTTTTAAATGAAAATTTTAAAAAAAATTTGATGTTTTTAGAAAAAGAATTTTTAGAAAAACAATTCTTAATCCATTTATATATAATATTCACAAAATCACCTCTATTAGTAATTTTAACAATAAGTATTAATATATTCAATATCTATTGTAGTATATAAAATAATATTGTAAACGAGAGAAAATCTATACAAATCAGTGCTAAACGAACATAACTTGATCATTTGGCTATAAATGGAAGTATATATATAAGATACTAATTTGACATTATACTGAATATAAATTATGATGTTAGTTATAGATCATGTTAGCACTCAGATCTGTTGAGTGCTAACAAAAACGAAAAAAATATATGAGGAGGGGTTTAAATGAACATTAGACCACTTAGTGATAGAGTATTAATAAAAAGATTAGAAGCAGAAGAAACTACAAAAAGTGGAATACTTCTTGCAGGAGCTTCAAAGGAAAAACCACAAGAGGCTGAGGTAATTGCAGTAGGACCAGGAAAAGTCGAAGATGGAAAAGAAATTAAAATGGAAGTTAAGGCAGGGGATATAGTATTATTCTCTAAATATTCAGGAAGTGAAATAAAATATGATGGTACTGAGTATATCATATTAAAACAAGAAGAATTGTTAGCTATAATTGAAAAATAATCTTAACGACATTTTAGAAGGAAAGTTCCTAACTTCTATAAGTAGGAGTATATAGTATAACAAAGAGAAAACTTCGGTAGGAGTGTAAATCTCCTTCTGAAGTCGTTAATGTTACAGCATCGCAGATGATGATTTAATTAAGCGTAATAACAATCAAATAATAATTAGTAAATTATTATTTGATTGTTAGCGTATAGGAGGGTTTTGAATGGCTAAAAATGTATTGTTTGGAGAAGAAGCAAGAAGATCTATGCAAAGAGGTGTAGATAAACTTGCAAATACCGTTAAAATTACATTAGGACCAAAAGGAAGAAACGTTATTTTAGATAAGAAATTTGGATCACCATTAATAACAAATGATGGTGTTACTATAGCTAGAGAAATAGAATTAGAAGATCCGTTTGAAAATATGGGAGCACAACTTGTTAAAGAAGTCGCTACTAAGACAAATGATGTAGCGGGAGATGGAACAACTACAGCTACTTTACTTGCTCAAGCTATAATAAGAGAAGGTTTAAAGAATGTTACAGCTGGAGCTAATCCAATGCTAATAAGAACTGGCATAAAAATGGCTGTAGATAAAGCGGTTGAGGAAATTAAAAAATCTTCAAAACCAGTTAATGGTAAAGAAGACATAGCTAGAGTTGCTGCTATATCAGCTAGTGATGAAGTAACCGGAGCTTTAATTGCTGACGCTATGGAAAAAGTAGGTAATGAAGGTGTTATAACTGTAGAAGAATCAAAATCTATGGGAACTGAATTAGATGTTGTTGAAGGAATGCAGTTTGATAGAGGATATTTAAGTGCATATATGGTTACAGATACAGAAAAGATGGAAGCAAATCTTGAAGAACCATATATTTTAATAACAGATAAGAAAATTACAAACATACAAGATATACTTCCAATACTTGAGCAAATTGTTCAACAAGGCAAAAAATTGTTAATAGTTGCTGAAGACATAGAAGGTGAAGCTTTAAGTACATTAGTTGTTAATAAATTAAGGGGAACTTTTACTTGTGTAGGAGTCAAAGCTCCAGGTTTTGGTGATAGAAGAAAAGAAATGCTTCAAGATATAGCAACTCTAACTGGAGGAGAGGTTATAAGTGAAGAATTAGGCAAAGAGCTAAAAGATGTTACTGTTGAAATGCTTGGAAAAGCTGAAAGTGTTAAAGTATCTAAAGAAAACACTACAATAGTAAATGGAAAAGGTGAAAAGAACGCAATACATGATAGAGTTTCTCAAATTAAAAAACAAATTGAGGATACTACATCAGATTTTGATAAAGAAAAATTACAGGAAAGACTTGCTAAACTTGCAGGTGGAGTAGCTGTAATAAAAGTTGGAGCTGCTACTGAAACTGAATTAAAAGAAAAGAAACTTAGAATAGAAGATGCTCTTGCAGCTACAAAAGCAGCAGTTGAAGAAGGGATAGTACCAGGTGGTGGAACAGTTTATATTAATGCTATTGTAGAGATTGCAAAATTAACATCAGATGTACCAGATATTCAAGTTGGTATTAACACAATTGTAAAAGCTCTAGAAGAACCATTAAGACAAATAGTTACAAACGCTGGTGCAGAAGCTTCAGTTATAATAGAAAAAGTAAGAGAAAGCGCTGGAGAAACTGGCTATGACGCTTTACATGGAGTATTAGTAAATATGATTAAGGCTGGAATTGTTGATCCAACAAAGGTTGTAAGATCGGCACTTCAAAATGCAGCATCAGTTGCATCAACATTCTTAACAACAGAAGTTGCAGTTGCAGATATTCCAGAGAAGAATCCAGCACCAATGGGTGCACCAGGAATGGGAATGGATGGAATGTACTAAAAGTAAAATAAACAATAATTGCTTTATATAGAAATATAATAGAATAACATATATAGTAAAGTAAAAAATTAGCTAGAGTTTTCTCTAGTTAATTTTTTTATCTAAATTTGTCACAATAAGAATTATATATTGACAAATCATTAAACATTAACTATCATTATAATAACTTGAAAAAACAATGTGTCACTCATATATACCTTGAATATGGCAGGGAGTATCTACCGGAAGCCGCAAATTTCCGACTATGAGTAATCTTAGTGTGAACCTATTTTGGTCATGTTAATTTTACTTTAGATAAGGTAGGATTATATGCCTTTTTATACTTTGTACCTTAATTCAAAATGGTGTATATATAAATATTTTTATGTTAACTATAAGAATGAATATTTCTAAAATAGAATTGTGAAAGGATGTTGAATAATGGCAAAAATATTAAAAAAAGCGTATACCTTTGACGATGTATTGCTAGTTCCCAATAAGTCTGAAGTATTACCTAAGGATGTTAGTTTAGCTACTTACCTTACAAAAAAAATAAAACTTAATATACCTCTAATGAGTGCTGCAATGGACACTGTTACTGAATCTAGAATGGCTATTGCTATGGCTAGAGAAGGCGGAATAGGTATTATACATAAGAACATGAGCATTGAGGACCAAGCCATTGAAGTCGACAGAGTTAAAAGACAAGAAAATGGTGTAATTACAGATCCTTTCTACCTACATCCAGATAATATTTTAGGAGAGGCTTTAGAACTAATGAGTAAATACAGAATATCAGGAGTTCCAATTACAGTAGACGGTAAATTAGTTGGGATAATTACTAATAGGGATACAGTTTTTGAAACTGATTATAGTAAGAAAATTAAAGATATAATGACAAGTGAAAATCTAATTACTGCAGCAGAAGGTACAAGTTTGCAACAAGCTAAGGAAATTCTTAAAAAACATAAAATAGAAAAGTTACCTTTAGTAGATAGCGAAAATTATTTAAGAGGACTTATAACTATAAAAGATATTGAGAAAACTATAAAATTTCCTGATGCTGCTAAGGATTCTAGAGGAAGATTATTATGTGGTGCAACTGTTGGCGTAACTGCAAATATGATGGAACGTGTAGCAGCACTAGTAAAGTCTTCAGTAGACGTAATAACTATAGATACTGCTCATGGACACTCTTTAGGAGTACTAGATGCTGTACGTAAAATAAAATCTATTTATCCAGAACTTCAAATAATTGCAGGAAATATTGCAACTGCTGCAGCAACTAGAGATTTAATTGAGGCAGGGGCAGATTGTGTCAAAGTTGGAATAGGTCCTGGATCAATTTGTACTACAAGGGTTGTAGCAGGAGTAGGTGTTCCACAACTTACAGCAGTTATGGACTGCGTTGAAGAGGGGAATAAATATGGTGTACCTGTTATAGCAGATGGTGGTATTAAATACTCAGGAGACATAGTTAAGGCATTAGCAGCAGGTGCTAAAGTGGTAATGATGGGTTCTATGTTTGCAGGTTGTGAAGAAGCTCCAGGTGAAATGGAAATATATCAAGGAAGAAGTTATAAGGTATATAGAGGCATGGGTTCGCTAAGTGCTATGGCTTGTGGAAGTAAGGATAGATATTTTCAAGAAGGAAATAAAAAGTTAGTTCCAGAAGGAGTAGAAGGTAGAATACCGTTTAAAGGTAGTGTTATAGATACTATATTTCAGATGATAGGTGGTATACGTTCTGGAATGGGATATTTAGGATCTGACACACTAGAGAAATTGTTTGAGACTTCAACCTTTGTTGTTCAGTCTTCAGCTGGACTCAGAGAAAGTCATCCACATGATGTATCAATTACAAAGGAAGCACCGAATTATAGCGTGAATAGCTAGAATAGCTAAGTATAAGGCTAAGTGTACAGGAGGAAAAAACATTGATTAATAGAGAATTAATTTTAGTAGTTGATTTTGGTGGTCAATATAATCAACTTATTGCAAGAAGGGTTAGAGAAAATAATGTTTACTGTGAAATAGTACCATATACACGCACTGTTGAAGAGATAAAAAATATGAATCCAAAGGGAATAATATTTACTGGTGGACCTAATAGTGTATACGCAAAAGGTGCTCCAAAAGTGGAAAAGGAAATATTTGAGTTAGGTATTCCTATTTTAGGAATATGCTACGGTGCCCAATTAATGGCACAAACTTTTGGTGGAGAAGTTATAACATCTGAAGTCCGCGAATACGGGAAAATAGAAGTTGACCTAAACAAAGATGTTAATATTTTCAAGGGAATAAAAGAAAATCAATGTTGGATGAGTCATACAGACCACATTTCTAAGGTGCCAAAAGGATTTGATATAATAGCAACTACTAAAGATTGTCCTGTAGCGGCTATAGCGAGTGTTTCTAAAAACCTTTATGGAGTTCAATTTCATCCAGAAGTAAAACACACTCTTTTTGGTGAAGAAATGATTAGAAATTTTCTATATGATGTATGCGAAGTTAAGGGCGATTGGTCAATGTCATCATTTGCAGAAGAAAAAATTAAAGCTATAAAAGAAATAGTTGGAGATAAAAAGGTACTTTGTGCTCTATCAGGTGGAGTAGATTCTTCAGTTGCTGCAGTACTTGTACATAAAGCAATAGGAGATCAGTTAACTTGCGTATTTGTAGATCATGGTCTTTTAAGGAAAGATGAAGGAGACCAAGTTGAAACAATGTTCAAGGGTGAATTTAAAATGAACATAATAAGAGTTAATGCTCAGGATAGATTCTTGGGTAAGCTTAAAGGAGTAAGTGATCCAGAGAAAAAGAGAAAGATAATTGGAGAAGAATTTATTAGAGTTTTTGAAGAAGAGTCTAATAAACTCGGACAATTAGATTTCCTTGTTCAAGGCACAATATATCCGGATGTAGTCGAAAGTGGTACCGCTACTTCTGCTACTATAAAAAGTCACCATAATGTTGGTGGACTACCTGAAGATATGCACTTTAAACTAATAGAGCCTTTAAGAGAATTATTTAAAGATGAAGTTAGAGCAGTTGGAGAAGAAATTGGAATTCCTCATTACCTAGTATGGAGACAACCATTTCCAGGACCTGGACTCGCTATAAGAGTACTTGGAGAAATAACTGAGGAAAAATTATTTATAACAAGTGAAGCAGATGCAATATTTAGAGATGAAATAGCTAAAGCAGGACTTGAAAGCGAAATATGGCAATATTTTGCATGTCTACCTAACATCCAATCCGTTGGAGTTATGGGAGATGAGAGAACATACTGTCATACAGTTGCTTTAAGAGCTGTAACTAGTTCAGATGGTATGACTTCTGATTGGTCTAGAATACCGTATGATGTATTAGATAAAGTTTCTAGAAGAATTGTCAATGAAGTTAAGGGAGTAAACAGAATTGTTTATGATATAACCTCAAAACCGCCTTCCACTATTGAGTGGGAATAAGAAATACCGTTGGTATCCCTAGATATATTAAAAAATAAGTAAATTAAAAGTGGTTATGATGTATGCTATTAAAAAGGCATATCATAACCACTTTTTTGATGTTTTTCAATAAATAATAGAGGGAGTTATGAAATTGGAAAATATCTTACAGGAGATGAACTTAATATTCCTCTACAGCCACCTAATGGTATAGAGTTTGTAAGCATGATAGTTTATACCTGTGTATGGTTATTAGTGAGTATAGGGCTTAGAACATCTGAATTAAGAAACTTAAAAGTAAAGAATGTAAATCTGGTAGA
>DHIM01000338.1:70064-74748 GCA_002403785.1 Clostridium sp. UBA4746 | reverse complement strand
AAAACATATAGGAGGTACTTATTATATGGTGATGGATATCGGATTGATGATTGCTTAATTCACGGGCCAGTAGCTACCGTATGGACCAAAGCAACTAAGATTGAATGGGTTTTAGTTGTAATCGTTATGGTTGCTTGTGATGAGCTCAAAAATTTTTGTTAAAACAAGCATCTCCACCTGGAGTGAAATCAAATGTCATTACAATTCGTAAATTAATTGAAATATATCATAATTATTAATTTTGGTTACAGGTTTTTCATAACTTTTTTATAGATTTTACTGTAACAAATAAAAAATAGGAGGTATAAAAATGGTAGGAATTATTCTTGCTAGTCACGGAGAATTTGCTAAAGGCATCTTGCAATCCGGTGCGATGATTTTCGGAGAACAAGAAAACGTACAAGCTGTTACGTTGATGCCTAGTGAAGGCCCTGATGATGTTAAAGCAAAAATGAAAGACGCAATCGCATCCTTTGACAACCAAGATGAGGTTTTATTCTTAGTTGATCTTTGGGGCGGTACACCATTCAACCAAGCGAATAGTCTATTTGAAGAACACAAAGACAAATGGGCAATCGTAGCTGGTATGAATCTACCAATGGTAATTGAAGCTTATGCTTCACGTTCTTCAATGGAATCCGCACAGGAAATTGCGGCTTATATCTTAAAAACAGCTAAAGAAGGAGTTAAAGTTAAGCCTGAAGAATTAGAACCAGCAGATAATGGTAAATCTTCTGCAACTTCGGCTCATCAATCTAATGCAGGTGCACCTGGATCATTCGAATATGTTTTAGCTCGTATTGACTCTCGTTTACTTCATGGACAAATAGCGACTGCTTGGACAAAAACTGTGCTACCTTCGCGTATTATTGTCGTGTCAGATGCAGTAGCCAAAGATGAGCTTCGTAAGAAATTGATCCAACAGGCTGCTCCTCCGGGTGTTAAAGCTCATGTTGTTCCAATTAATCAAATGATTAAACTTTCAAAAAATGATCAATATTTTGGCGGACAACGTGCATTGCTTCTTTTTGAAAATCCACAAGATGTACTTAGAGCGGTAGAAGGTGGAGTACCTTTGAAGACAATCAATGTTGGCTCTATGGCCCACTCTCTGGGTAAAGTTCAACCAAACAAAGTACTTGCCTTCAATCAAGAAGATATTGATACCTTCAATAAGCTTAAACAAGCTGGATTGGATTTTGATGTTCGTAAAGTTCCAAATGATTCAAAAGGAAATATGGCCGAAATTCTTAAAAAAGCACAAGGGGAATTAAATAAACTAAAATAATCTAACTATTTAAATGAAAAAGGAGGATTAATAATCATGGATATAAATATTGTCCAAATGATATTAGTCGTTATCGTGGCATTTCTAGCTGGTATGGAAGGTATCCTGGATCAATTTCAATTCCACCAACCAGTAATTGCTTGTACGTTAATCGGCTTAGTTACAGGTAACTTAATACCATGCCTAATCTTAGGTGGTACTCTTCAAATGATTGCTTTAGGTTGGGCAAATATCGGTGCTGCCGTAGCACCAGATGCAGCGTTAGCATCTGTTGCATCTGCAATTATTCTAGTTCTTGGTGGCCAAGGTAGAGCAGGAGTTTCTTCAGCTATCGCTATTGCTGTTCCGCTAGCAGTTGCAGGGCTATTATTAACAATTATTTGTCGTACCATCGCTACAGCGTTTGTACATTTAATGGATGCTGCTGCTAATCAAGGAAATATCAGAAAAGTTGAAATGTGGCATATCATTGCTATTTGTATGCAGGGTGTACGTATTGCAATTCCAGCAGCCTTGATCTTAGCAATTGGTGCTGGTCCGATTCGTTCATTACTTGAAGCTATGCCTACTTGGTTAACAGGTGGTTTAGCAATCGGTGGTGGAATGGTCGTAGCTGTCGGTTATGCGATGGTAATCAACATGATGGCTACAAAAGAAGTATGGCCATTCTTTGCAATTGGTTTTGTGTTAGCAACCATTTCAGAAATTACACTTATCGGACTAGGTGCAATCGGTGTATGTGTGGCTCTTATTTACTTAAAGCTTACTAAACAAGGCGGCTCAGGTAATGGTGGAAGCTCAAATACTGGTGATCCATTAGGCGATATTATTGACACTTACTAAGAAGGGAGAGAACACGAAAATGGCAAATAAATTAAAATTAACAAAAAAAGATCGTATTTCTGTTTGGTTCCGTTCATTTTTCCTTCAAGGTTCTTGGAACTACGAAAGAATGCAAAACGGTGGTTGGGCATACGCATTGATTCCCGCAATCAAAAAATTATATAAGACTAAAGAAGATCGTTCAGCTGCATTGAAACGTCACTTGGAGTTCTTTAACACTCATCCATATGTAGCTTCACCAGTCATTGGTGTAACATTAGCCTTAGAAGAAGACCGTGCAAATGGTCTACCAATCGATGACGTAACTATTCAAGGTGTTAAAGTTGGTATGATGGGACCTTTAGCTGGTATCGGTGATCCAGTTTTCTGGTTTACTGTTAGGCCAATTTTAGGGGCATTAGCTGCTTCTCTTGCTATGAGTGGTAACATACTTGGACCAATTATCTTTTTCTTCGCTTGGAATATCATCCGTATGTCATTTATGTGGTATACACAAGAGTTTGGTTACAAAGCAGGGTCTCATATTACCGATGATGTATCAGGTGGTTTACTACAAGATGTTACAAAAGGAGCATCCATCCTTGGTATGTTCATTTTGGGATCATTAGTTAACCGATGGGTAACCGTTATATTTACACCGACAGTATCATCCGTTAAGTTAGCTGCCGGTGCCTACATTGATTGGAGCAAACTTCCTGCTGGAGCGAACGGTATTAAAGAAGCTCTGTTGCAACAAACAGCTGGTTTGTCATTGACTAATGTTAAGGTTACAACATTGCAAAATAATTTGGATTCATTGATTCCTGGACTTGCAGGATTAGCATTGACACTTCTTTGTATGTGGTTGCTTAAGAAGAAAGTATCTCCAATTGCAATTATTTTTGGGCTGTTCGCAATCGGTATTGTTTTCCACTTAATCGGTTTAATGTAATATTTTTTACTCAGCCTGGGCCTTTTAGCCTGGGCTATTTCATCTTAAGAAGGTATATTATAAACTATAGTCAACAAGTACAATGATTTATTAATTTAGCAGAGGCAGGGCAGTTTCGGTCCGGAGAGCGTGGTAAATATTTTGAAGGTATTCAAAAATTCCCACGAAGTTTTAAAAGATAGCTATTAATTAATAGAATAAATAAAAAACATATCATAGAAAAGAGGTAGATCTTATGGTTCAATCACTTAATACAAAGGTGGATCTAGTAATTGATGCAACAGCTCTTACAGGCCTTACAGATTATGGTAAAATTATGGTCGGTGACAAAGGTTTTGAGTTTTATAATTCTCGTGATTCTCGCAAATATACTCAAATTCCTTGGGAAGACGTTGACAATGTCATTGCGTCCGTATTGCTAAAAGGAAAGTGGATTCCACGATATGCGATCCAAACGAAGAAAAATGGTAACTACATTTTTTCTTCTAAAGAACCAAAAAAAGTACTTCGTGCTATTCGAAAATATGTTGATCCAAATCATATGGTTAATTCGTTAAGTTTTTTTGATGTGGTCAAACGAGCGGTGAAATCGAGATTTAAGAAGAGTTGATCAACTAAAGAACTTATCATGTATATAAATTAGGTGAAAAGTAATTTGATTTCGCCTCGTAGTTAATAAAAGTTCCCACCATTGAGATGAAATTAGATAAAATAAGTTAAAAATTTTGTCACTTAATAAGTTTTACAAGTGTTGATATTAAAGGATTTTGGACTTGGTATAATAAACTGGACAGAAAGATAAGAGAAAGCGAGGAGCCATATTATGTCAAGACGTTCATTTGATAAACAATATATGTATCAAAAAAGTATTATAATCAGGCATATAGACCTAAACCTATTGAAAAAAGCCAAATAAAAGAATATCCAGAAGAATACATGATTAAGGGAATTAAAAAAGTATCCAGTGAAAAACAATATCAGGAAGCGGCTGCCTTTAAAATGATAAAAACACTCCTGAGGAAATAGTATCTATAGATTTTCTTAATTTTCTTATGTGATATACTTATGGAACAAGTTATAACATGATAATCAAGGAATTTATTCCATTTACTGAGCCAATTAAAGATTTAAGAATTGCGGCACCATTTATAGGATTTATAAAAGTCTTTGAAGACTATGATGACTTTACTCCGTGACATTTTCATTCAAATAGTAATACATTTATCATTAAGAAAGTAATGCATTGTCTGTTTCACTTATAATACATTACATATTTTGATAAAACCTAAGGACAATTATCATGCATTTTCATTTAGTCTTCCCTTTTGTTGACAAATCGGCGCCACAAACCATATTTTCAACAAGAAAGCACACTAAAGGACTCAAGCAGTTTTGCTAGAGCCCCCGATTTTGACGGTGAAAGGGGATTTGATTTTGCTACGCATCAATTACGTCGACACCCGGTCCGAGTCCTGTCTCCTTTCGCACAGCTAAAAATGTGATAACATCACATTTTCTTAACGCTCTGAGCCCTCTCGGGTTCAAATCCCCACTATAATTTAACGTAAAAAAACTCGCCTTCCAGCGAGTTCTTTTAATTTGGCGGAGAAAGGGGGATTTGA
>DHIM01000338.1:69476-69959 GCA_002403785.1 Clostridium sp. UBA4746 | reverse complement strand
AAGGGGGATTTGAACCCCCGGAAGGTCATAACCCATTCGCCTGTTTTCAAGGCAGGTGGGTAAAATAGAATTATCACGCTCTCTAGATTATTTTTTAGGATTTCATCACTCGAATCTAACTAAATCAAAGCATAAGAAAACCCTCAACTAAAATTAATTAGTCGAGGGTTTCACTGGTGGAGGCGAGGGGTGTCGAACCCCTGTCCGAAAGCCATAACACTAGGCTTCTTAGGCTTCTCTCAATATTTCATAATACAAAAGTCTACGACTAATATGGTTCCCCGTATAATATTCTAATTTTATTCATATTAAATAGCCATTTTTAATTTAATTAAAATATAATTATCATCCATTTTCGTTTAGTCTTTCCTATTTTGTCGTCAAACGGACGCCACAAACCCCATTTTCAGGAAAAAAGCCTACAAAAAGACTCTAGCATAAATTGCTAGAGTCCTTGATCTTGGCGGAGAAAGGGGGATTTGA
>DHIM01000338.1:25858-69252 GCA_002403785.1 Clostridium sp. UBA4746 | reverse complement strand
AAGGGGGATTTGAACCCCCGGAACGGAATAACCCGTTCGCCTGTTTTCGAGGCAGGTACCATAGGCCACTCGGACATCTCTCCATACATTAAGTTGCATTTTATATTATACCATATTTAAGTTTTATTTAAAGCATATTTTTATCTTTAATCAAATACTTGTAAAATTTTATAGAATCTATTTAAACCAATATCACAATGTTTTTGTTTAAAACTATCACAATTATTGATACAATTAGAGTATCAGAAAATAATAAGCAATAAATACTCAGTAACTACAGTTCTTAACCCCTAGAATAGGTTGTATATTACCTACAACTTCATATAGTGTATTTAAAATCAGCTTAATTTTATATTATAATAACCATTAAAAATAAATGTAGCAGGAGGAATGAAACCATGAATGTAGATACCTATAAAAATCTACTAAACGAAGTTGACGCTGGAAATAATGCCGTTATGATTACAATGCTTGCTAACAAAGATTGTGAAAATAAACCGACTCAGAACAAAACTCTTTTTACTGTGGAAAGTCTGAACGCATATAAACGTATATCTGATTTAGATGAATTACTTTACCAAAAGGCAAAATATGCTTTAGAAACCGGTAATCTTCAGTTTGTTAAATCTTCTCAAAATGAGACTTATTTAATTGAACCATATTTTCCTGAGCCACGATTAATAATTTTAGGTGGTGGACATATCGCTAAGCCCTTAGCTGAATTCGGTTCAAAGGCAGGATTTTCGGTTACAGTTATCGATGACAGACCATCATTTGCAAATGGTGAACGATTTCCTACTGCGCAGAAAGTAATTTGTGAGAGTTTCGATCACTGTTCCGACCTTGTTAATTTAAATAAGTCTGCCTATGTTGTTATTGTAACTCGAGGTCATCGACATGATATGGATTGTCTCAGACAAGTTTTAAAACATAATACTGCATATCTTGGAATGATTGGTTCAAAACGCCGTGTTAAAAGTGTTATGGAACAAATGGTAAGTGAAGGTTATTCTCAAGAGAAATTAGGCAAAGTCAATGCCCCAATAGGTCTTGAGATAGGCGCAGTTACACCTGATGAAATAGCATTTTCTATTATATCTCAGGTCATAAGATATAGGAGACTCGGTGATATAACCAATGTTATTACTAAACCTATAAAAAATAATTGGCCTGAATTTGACCCTGATGTATTAATGGAATTGTGCAAAGAAGAAAATTCTCCAAAGGCAATCATTACAATTGTTTCTACGAAAGGTTCAGTTCCAAGAAAAGAAGGAGCTAAAATGATTGTTTGGCCCTATGGAAAGATTTTAGGAAGTATCGGCGGAGGGTGTAGTGAAGGAGAAGTAATTAATACCGCCCGCGATGTACTCAGAAATGGCGGATATCAAATTCAAAGCATAGACATGACAGGTGCCATTGCTGAAGATGAAGGTATGGTATGTGGTGGAATTATGGATGTAATAATAGAGTATTTCTGGAAATAACATATTGAATAAATATTCAGACAAAAATACCAATATCAATGGCTCTAGCAAAACAAGCTAGAGCCATTGATATTGGCAGATAAAGATGAATCTAACCCCTCGCAAGGTCATAATCCGTTAATCTGTTATGTGAACTTCACTATATCCAATAATAACACTTATTCTTCTACTACAATATCATCTCCAGGTTTAATATACCCTTCTTCTATTACCTTAGCAAATATGCCTTCTCTTGGCATTATACAGTCACCAACCAGCTTTTTGATTGCACAGCCTGTATGACATTCCTTTCCTATCTGTGTTACCTCTAAAACTACCTCTCCAATTTTAAGCTTAGTTCCCACAGGAAGCTCATACAAAACTATTCCCTCTGTAGTAATGTTTTCAGCAAAATTTCCTGCACTTAAGTCTGTAGCTCCTTTATCTTTCATTTTATCAATGCTCTCAACCCCAAGAAGACTCACCTGTCTATGCCAATTTCCTGCATGTGCATCTCCATCAAGTCCATGATTAAATTTAAAAAAACCTTTCTTGATAGGGTGTTTTATTACACCTTTTTTTTCACTTATATTAACAGCAATAACCTTTGCCATTACAGCGCCTTCCTTTTCAAATATTCCTGATTTGCCCCCACTTTTCTTCACAAGCATAATATTATTTATTACCATTCCCCTATCAATTGCCTTACACATATCATAAATAGTTAATGCTGCAACAGATACCGCAGTAAGTGCTTCCATTTCAATGCCGGTCTTTCCTACCGTTTTAGTTGTTGCTTTTATTTCAATTTTATTGTTTTCAAAGTCGTTTTTAAAGCTAATATTACAACCAGATATCATTATAGGATGGCACATTGGTATTATTTGAGAAGTGCTTTTCGCACCCATAATTCCTCCTACCTGCGCTACAGCTAATACATCTCCTTTTGAAATAGACCCATCCTTTATTCTTTCCAGAGTTTCTCTTTTCATTGATATTGACCCAACTGCTACCGCTTCCCGAACAGTATCAATTTTTTCAGATACATCCACCATTTTAGCTCTTCCTTCTTCATTTATATGCGTAAATTCCATTACTTTATCCCCCTATCTGATACATCATTTTTTCACTTCTACTAATTTTTTCTTCCTCTAGATGATGTTCAATTGGCTTATCAAAAATTGCTTGTTTCAAAACATTTGTAAGCATATCTTCATTATTTAGGTATTGCTTAAGGTTTATCTCTTCTTTTGAATGAAGACATGGTTTAATAGTTCCAATCGACGTAAGCCTAATTTTATTACAATCCGAACAAAATTTGCAACTTACAGGGCTAATGAAGCCAATTTTCCCTTTTGCCCCTTCAAGCTTGTACATTTGGGCAGTGCTACTTTTTTCATTTTCCATTTGAGTTAACTCAGGATGATTTTTTAGTATCTCCATAAAACTAATTTTGCTTTTATCATAAAGCTTAATACCTTCCCCTATGGGCATGAGTTCAATAAATCTTACTTCTACTTGCATTTCACGAGTTAAATTTAAAAAATCCTCAAACTCTGTATCATTAAAACCTCTCATTAATACCGTATTAATTTTAACAGGTTTTAATCCAAGGCTTAAGCATTTGTCTATACTTTCCATTACCTTATTTAAATTTCCTATTCTTGTTATGCTTTTATACTTTTCTCTGTCTAAAGTATCAAGGCTAATATTAACCCTTTTAAGTCCAGCCTTTTTAAGATCAGCTGCCATATCATTGAGTAAAATACCGTTTGTAGTTATTGCAATTTCATTTATTCCTGGTTGTTTTGAGGTTTCATATATTAGTTTGTCTATATCTTTCATAACCAATGGTTCTCCACCAGTATATCTTATTTTATTAATACCTAGCAAGGCAGCTGCCTTTACAATTTTTAAAGTATCTTCAAAGCGTAAAATATCCTCATGACTTAAACTTTTGATGCCCTGCTCTGGCATGCAATACACACACCTTAAATTGCATCTGTCAGTTACTGATATCCTTAAATAATTGATGTTTCTTCCATGACTATCTATCATAAAATCGTCTACTAAAGTTCAATTATTTCCACTAACTTTTAGTGCACTTGCTAGATTCTAGCACACTTGCTAACTTTTAGCACACTCGCTAGCCTCACCTTTCAGTATTTCAATTCCGTGTGGAATTGCTGGCAACACAAATTGAAGATTCTCTACAGCGCCTTTGGGACTTCCAGGAAGATTAATGATTAAGGTTTTTCCGCGAATTCCTGCGATACTTCTTGAAAGCATAGCATTTGATGTAATTTGGAGTGATTTCATTCTCATAACTTCACCAAAACCAGGTACATATTTCTCAATTACATTTTGAGTTGCCTCTGGAGTAACATCTCTTTGTGAAAACCCCGTTCCTCCATTAGTTAAAATTAGATCCACCTTAAGTTCGTCACATAAATAAATCAATTCTCTTTCTATTTCATTTTTTTCATCAGGGATCATTTTATAAAAACTTATAATATATCCCTTATCTTCTAATTGACTCCTTAGTGCAGGACCTGTCCCATCAATTCTTTCTCCTCTAGAACCTTTATCACTCATGGTTAATATTGCGGTTTTTATCACGTTCATCACTCCTCGTATAATGTTGTGTACAAGGTACTAGTTATTTTATAAATTATATGATATTTTTCGTTTTATCATTCCATTACTAATTTCAATATCATCTATTATAGTGCTAAATTCTATAAGAATATTATTGTTTTCTATTAATATTCCTAAGTACTTATCGCGCCTAATACAATTTTCAATATCCCTAAATCTTATAGAAACTTGTGGATTCACAAGCTTTATACACAAACTAAGTACTGCTTTTTCTTTAATGCTAATACTAGCTGTGTAATCAAGCACATTTTCAATTCCAAACATAATTTCATCTATCATTCCTATAGAAAGAAGCTGCCCATCTTTTAACTTTAAATAATCTGCCATCCTTCCCTTCACATAATCCATTCTTTTAAATGCATTACTACAGGAGCAATTTTTAGGCAAAAACCTAGAAACATCGCCAGTCCTATATCTTATAAGCGGCATTCCTTCTCTCCTAAGTGTTGTAAATACCACTTCTCCATAGCTACCTTCCGAAACATTTTGCCCTGTTAATGGATCAATTATTTCAGTATGCAAATCCACTTCTCGCATATGATAACCATTAAGAGCGTTGCATTCCACTCCACCTCCATATCCCATTTCAGTCATGCCGTAATGAGTAAATACAGGACAGTTAAATGCTCTACTCACGGCACTACATAAAGTTCTTGGCACATAGTCTGCACTCAAAAGAATACTTTTTAATTCTAAATTTTTATACCTAACATAGCTGCTTTTAAGTTTTGCTAGATAAAACACCTGAATTGGTAATCCTACAATACAATCAATCTTATTTAATTTTATTGTTTCTAAAGCATCCCAAATACCAAATACAGGTCCATATATAATTCCTTTACACCCTGCCTTATCAAGGCCTTCCTTCAAAAGTTTGCCTATACTTGAGGGGCTACTTCCTGGCATTAATATAAGTACTCTTTGACCTGGAATTACAAGATTTAGCATTCCATATGCAAAAAATTCCTCTGTAGCTTTAAGATCATTTTCAGTAAAAAAAATTCTTTTAGGCATCCCAGTAGTTCCTGAAGAAGTCATAGTTACGATCCTTGAAATTTGGTCTAGTGTTGTACACAAAAAACTTTTTGGATTTTTCACTAAATCTCCCGACGTAGTAAATGGTATTTTTCTAAAGTCTCCAAAGTCTTTAATTTCATCACTATAAATATCTTTTAATGCTTCACCATAAAACTTACTTTTCTTAGCGATATTTATAGTCTTTCTAATTTCTCCCAATTGATATGATTTTAAGCCTTCCATAGAAAGTTTTCTATCCCCAGTTTCCATAAAAATTCTATCTTCCATCCATTTTTCATATAGCGTTTTAACCATATTACACACTCCATTAATGCTTCCCACTGCCATGAATTTATAAAGTTTTTAGATTAATTCCTTCAACAGAAATATTAGGTTCATCAAAGATTATAATATTAATACATCCATAATCCTGCTTTATAGTAAATATATCCTTTAAATCTATCTTTAAGAGGCTGCAAAGTAATGTTCTTATAAATCCTGCATGACTGCATATAACAACATTGCCCTCTGTTGTATCAATTATATGATTAAAAACTGTAATTGCCCTTTGCTGACATGCTTTAAAGGATTCGCCATTTAGGGGAATAAATCCTGCTATATCTTCCCCTCTTTTTTTATAAACTTCTGGATACTTATTTTTGACTTCATCAAAAGTTAATCCATCCAAAGCTCCCATATTTATTTCTTTCAAATCCTCTAAAAAATTCACTTTTATTTTTGGAAAGACTGTATTAACAGTACTTTTACACCGAATAAGGTCGCTACTAAAAATACTGTTAATAATAACTTCACTCTCCGCAAAAATACAAGCTAAATGCTCTGCATCTTTTATACCCTTCTTTGAAAGTTTACAATCTGTGTGTCCCAAATATCTTTTTACTTTGCCATATTCAGTTTCACCATGTCTTAAGATATAAATGTGCCTTTTCAAAACTTCTCACAAAGCGTTTCAAGACTTATTCCCAATATTTCTTCGATATTCTTCTTTATCATTTTTGCATCCTGATATTTCTTATTCACATTTTTCAAAATAAGTGGCATATCTTCATACCTAATAAAGGCTTCTGCAAATCTTTCCTTCAAAGTGACTGACGTCCTTCCTTTAATAAGTTTATCACAAAGGTAAACTATTTCTTTTTCGCCTATTTTATGCTGCATTATTAATTCCATATGTTCATTAATAATTTCCATAAGACACTTATAACCAAAGCCCTCTACAATTTTTGCACCTTGCTCTGCGTGATCTTTTTTTCCCTTAGCTACATCATGAAGTAACGCCCCTGCATATATATAATTTATATTTAAATTTAATCCCTTTTCATTAAGTAAAAGTGATATTTTTTTTGCAAATTCAGCCACACTCCTCATGTGACCTACAACATCTCGATTCACTTTACATAATCTCAATATTTCCATACATTCTTGATAATCAGGACAAGGATATACCAAAATATGCTCCAAAAGAAGTTGAAAGTCTTCTTTTGTATCCATATCAAGCAGAATGCCTCTGTCAGTAGCTTGTACGTAATGCCACTGTTTTTTATGCTGATTAAAAAGATCTCTTAATCCGCCCTCAGGATTATTATTTAATATTTCGTCAGCTAATGAATATGAAACCAATGTAGGATGACCTTTTTCCTCTCCGAATACAGGGTGCATTATGCCACCTTTAATTTTCTCATAGCTTTGTATCATTCTTTTAATAGTGAAGACCTGTACAGATGGAATATCTACAGGCAAAATAAAGAAAGCATCTGTTTCTCGCTTAAGTGACTCTACCCCAGCTTTTATTGATGTAAACATACCTTCACTATATTCATCATTAAATACAATTCTAATATCATTTGATTTAATTCTAATATCATTTAATTCCTTTTCTACACAATCATTTAGATACCCTGTCACCACAGTAATGTCATTTATTCCACAGTTTTTGAAAAGTTCTATACATCGTTGAAGTGGTGTTTTCCCGTCTATTTTCATTAGTGGCTTAAAGCTCCCCATTCGCGTAGAATATCCCGCTGCAAGTATTATAGCAGAATAATTTTTCATTCCATCCACTCTCTTCCTATCTATATAATTTAGTTTGATCAACAGCTGTAATGTTGTACGCACAAAATGGAATTAAATTACCCTCTTTACTAACCACATGAATACAGCAATCTTTTAATCTTTGCGTATCTACATTCCAAGCATCTTGAAAAGCCATACCAGATATACTGAAAAAACCATTTTTTATCTTTTGATTTAATTCTTCAAAAGAATTTCTTTTCGGTATGTATTTATTTATTTTTACTCCAGACCAATTTCTTTCAACAAATCTTTTTGATTTTTTTGACCCTTCTTTACCATTTTCTTCTCCACAGCAATTATTTTTTCTACTTACAGTAATTAGTTTTCCATCTACCGATGCGTAATTAGCATGAAAAGAACAATATGCATTTTCACAACCAGAAGGAGCAAAATCTGAAAGCTTAATTCTATTATCACTTTGCTGCACTATTTTACTTATAACTTCTGGAAGAGTAATTCTATCTTTATCTTCCGGCATCTTAGGTATTCTACCAAAATAGCTTACTGGTTGAAAATGTACTCCTCTTACTGTTGGTGCGTTATTCAGCCCAAATTCTACAATATTCCAAAGAATATTATCATTTTTATTAGGCACCACTGTGCATACAAGAATTACACCAATCCCTAATTTTGCGCTATTTTCTATAACCTTTAATTTATCCTGCATTATATTTTTAGCGTGAGGCTTTGTCATTTTAGTTCCAGTTAAGTTATTAAACTGCAGAAAAATAGATTTAAGCCCTGCTTTTTTTAATTTCTCATAATAATTATAATCACGTAGTTTTATACCATTTGTGTTTAGTTGAATAAATTTAAAACCCATGTTTGTTGCCATAGAAATAATCTCATGAAGATCTTCCCTCATTGTAGGTTCTCCTCCAGAAATCTGAAGATTATAAGGTCCACCTGCTTTAATAATTCTTGAGTACCACATCTCTATAGTTTCCATACCTGGATCTGTTTCATTACCATGTGCATCTGCAAAACAAAATTCACAGTTTAAATTACACCTTGAAGTTACTTCAATAAGTACTGTACAAGTATGCTGACGATGTTTACTGCAAAGCCCACAGTCATGAGGGCATCCTTTTGACACCTCAGTATATGGCACCTCAGGATAAGCTGGGCTTTTAGGTCTTACCCACTCTTCATAATTTGGCTTTCCCCTCCAAATCACAGTTTCAAAAAAACCATGTTCCTCGCATTTTTTAGATAAATATAAGTCAGAACATTTTTTAACTATTGTTGCATCAACTATTTTTAAACACACAGGACAAATACTTTGTGTTTCTTTTATTATTTTATTCACTTTACTTACCCTCTCATTCAATATAACTATACTCTTTTAAAATATCATTAATTTTATTGTAGGATTTTTGGATTGCATTACCACATTTTATTGGGTAGGTTTCATTTTGATTAATGGCATTAAGCACATCCACAGTTATCATATCAACACAATCCGTGCTTTCAAATTCCTCTTCAAACCACTGAATATATTTTTGAATCATCTTTTTTAAGTTGTCATCTCTGATTTCAGTTTCTACACCTTTCCCTGCATAGAGTCCAAATAGACATGCTCCTCCAGTTAAAATCCCGCAGGTCTTTCCTGTATTACCCACCCCTGTACAAAAACCTGCCATTGCCTTTACTAACGGTACATTTCCCATGCCATTACTTTCAAGGTACATAATTATAAGTATTTGACTGCAACAATACCCAGAGCTTGCTAATTTAAACATTCTAAACGCATCTGCGCCCATTATAATCACCCCATTATTTTTTTTGAGCAATAAGTAAAAAATATCCTGGTTTGCATAACTTAAGTTTTTCCTGAAAATCACCGCAACTATTACAAGTTGCTATTTCCCAGAATATTGACATTGAGCCATACTTAAAAATTATGTTCACCATAAGCTGTTTCAATAAATTCGACCAATCCTCAAAACATATTATTTCAAAACCTGAGCTTACAATTGTCTCTTTTAAAATATCTATATTGAAAAGCCCTCTCATACAACTATTAACATTATGATTTTGCACTTCTTCAAGGTATTCTGGTCGTCTTGCATACACATCTGAAACAATAAAATATCCTTTGTCTTGCAGTACTCTATAGCTTTCTGATATAGTCTTTTTAAAATCATCCATAAGGGACATTGTACATTCAGCCATAACTCCCTTGAAAAATCCATTTTTATGAGGTAATTCTTCCCCTTTTCCTATCTCTATATGATGATTCCCATATTTCTTTTTGCCTAATCCAAGTAGCTTTAAGGAAGGATCAACTCCATAAGAATCTAAATTATATAGACTTTTAAGTCGTTCTACTGTTACTCCCATACCGCATCCAACATCAAGAATTTTATTTTCTGCTTTAAAATTACATATTTTAATTGATCTATCTGTAAGAAAAACTCCGCCTGGCCTCAGAGTATCCCCTGTTACTTTAATCATATCCTCATTTTCATAAACTGAGCAACTCTTCATTTGTCCTCCAAGCTCTTTTCTACTTCAAGCATTTGACCAGCTGCCAGCTCCTGCGTTATAAGAACATTTTTGCATTTAGGACACTCGAGTAACTCTATCTCAAAATTCCCTCCAAGGTACTCTGCTTTCACAGGTCCTTCCTCAAGAGGTCCTCCACACTTTGAGCAACGCCATTTACTTTTACTACCTTTATTATCTTGTTTCATAGTCATACCCCTTTTACTTCCATTCTATGGCTGTAAGCACTTATAATGTTGAAAGCGCCGTTAACCTTTTGATACTCCACCCAGAAGGTTATATTTACAAACCTTCTCCATGCAAGAATATGCCCTGTTTCTGGATTATAAAAACTATTATTAGTCTTTTCTGCATAACCTATTACTTTCTTAATATCACCCTCAAGAATAAGCTCATCTTCCATCTTACCTTTTAGTTCATCCCCAATAACTATTTTTATATTCTCATATTCATCCTTTATGTCCATTTTCTCACCCCATAAACTTTTAAGTAATTCCTTCTTGAGTTTGAATCTATTTGCACGCCTTTCAGACAATGTGGGAACACTCATGTCCGAGATTTCAGCATTACCATTTCCATATATAAGATCCAAAATATGATATGTCCTTTTGCCTTTTAGTACAAACAAATCTCTACACATTGCACAATAAGCAAGAAAATCATTTTCAGAATCCTTTATTCTATCCTCAGTTACTTCCTTACTAAACTCCTTGTTTGTAAAATAGACAAGCCCTCCATAACCACAACATTTAGTCTTTTCCTTTGTAAACTGTGGCTCTTCAATATTATAGTGGAGACTTTTAGCAATATTTCTTATACTTTCATGAATACTGCCCTCATTTCTAGTTGTGCATGCATCATGTACTGCTAATATTTTACCATTTCCCGATTTAGAATCAAGTGGAAGACCTTTTTCATCAAATATCTCCCAAAGAGACTTAATTTTTATGTTTTTTAAATTTTCTCCAAAATTACTAAAACATGTAGAACACGCTGTTATAACAATAGGGTTACCTAACTTTTCTAAGTTTAATTTAGTTTTTTCTATACTACTATCATATTGTTCTTGCCTACCTGCCCACTTAGCCGGCGCTCCGCAACACCCTAAATATAATCCAACCCCGCCATCAAGTTTTTCCATTAAATAATTATATGTTTTAATAACATACTCTGAGTAGCTGGCACATAGTTGACATCCAGGATAAAATACATACTTACTATTATTCTTGCCAGGTTGATATTTTATTAATTCAAAATATTTACTATTAGTAAATTCCATATCTTTTAACGCAAAGTCATGAGCTGAAATTGGCATTTTATTTCTAGAAACCATACTTCCCCTTGTTTCTTTAATTATATCTGCCATATTTATAGACTTCGGACATACAACGCCACACAAACCACACTCTGTGCAAGAATTTATTGTTTTATTTGCATAATGATCTCCAAGAATGATACGTTCATTTTGATTTATGGTTCTTATATAAGCTTTAGGATCCAATTTCACCTTTTGAAGATGCACACAAGCTTTAACACATTTATGACATTCACATTGAAGACATCTTAAAGCTTCATTAATTGCTTCTTCCTTTGTAAAAGTAGTATTTTCAGGCTTTATTCTTGGTGTAATTTTCTCATTTTCTATATCCACCTGAAGAATACTTTTGTAAGACCCTTCCTTTTCCCTAAGTGCAGTAAGAGATTTCTTATACACAAATCTATCAATAGACACTGCAGCACATCTTCCTGTACATACTGACTGTATAACAGATTTACGTTCACTAACAATTCGTCCGCAAGCAAAAACTTTTTCTATTTCTGTTTGCAAGGTAACTTCATTTACATCGAATTTTTCATTCCATTCTCCTGTACCAATATAAACTGCGTCATACTCCAGAGTGATGCCTTTCAATTTTTCAGGAGTGATTTCTTGGTTTAATTTTATTTCAATGCCTTGCTCTTCTAATTTAATAATTTCTTCTTTTATTAGTTTTGGATTAAGTATTTGCTCTGGCATTTTTAAAAGAGATCCACCTACTCCATTTTCTTTTTCGTATATATCAATACTATATCCCTTTTTATTAAGGTCACAAGCACATGTGATTCCACTTATACCCCCGCCAATAACCGCAATTTTCTTATTAACTTTGGGCATAGGAAGTGTTTTGATTTTTGCCCCTCTACCATAAATTACAGCTGCCTTTTCAAGCTCATGAATCGAGATTGCTTTACCGAAGGTATTAGTTACACAAGAATTTTCACAAGGGTGATCGCAAACTAATCCTATTACATTTGTAAATGGTATTCTTTTTTTCAGTATTCTGTATGCCTCTTCAAAATTTCCTTTTCTAATTTCGCAAATAAACCCTTTGACATCAACGTGGATTGGACACTCAGTATTACATGCAGGCGGATTATCATTTATGCATAACTCCTGCATAGAAAGAAGTTTGTCTAGATCCATATACTGTTCCTCCCAATAATGTTTTAAAAGGAACCTAAAATGAATTTCTTACATTTCACTTTAGGCTCCACTTTTAAATCATACTTATTTATTTAATTTCTTAAGTCCAGCAAGAACTTTTTCTGGATATGCTGGAAGGTGTGTTATTCTAACTCCGCAAGCATCATGTATTGCACTTATGATTGCTGAATGAGGAGCTGACAACGGCATTTCACCTGCACCAGCTGCACCATAAGGTCCAAGTGGTCTTGGAGTTTCAAGATATAATAATGTTATATCATCTGTTACATCCTTAATCTGAGGAATTCCACAACCAGTAAGTGTTGTATGCTTTTTAAGATCTTCAAAGTCTTCATATAATGCAAGACCAATCCCTTGAACAAGTCCTCCAAGTATCTGACCATCAACAACAAGTTTGTTTATAATAGTTCCTACATCTGAAACAATTGTTAACTTATCAACATGAGTTTTGCCAGTAGCTAAATCTACTTCTACTTCTGCTACTAAAACTCCATACATATAAACTGGGAATGGATTACCCTGTCCTGTTTCAACATCACAAGCGATGCAAGGTGCAGTCCATTTTCCATCATATCTTGTTGGTTTTCCTTCAGCAATCTGTTCATCATAAGTTCTGTATGTTCCATCAGCTTTTTTAAGACCATCAAGTAAGTTTTCACATGCAACTCTTGTTGCATTTCCAGTAAGAACGTTAGAACGACTTCCACCTGCAGGGCCACTGTTTGGTGTAACATTCATGTCATTCATAATTAATTTGAGATTCTCTGGTTCATAACCAGCCTTTCTTAATGTTTCGTGTGCCATAGTAAGTGTACCCATATCTGCACCTTGACCATGATCTTCCCATGAGTTAGCAACAGTTACTCCATCTTTGGTAATCTCTACCCATGCCTCTGAAGAATCTGCTCCATCAAGCCCACATCCATAAATAAGAAGTGATATACCCGAACCATATTTCTTACCTTCGCTATTCTTATTTTTTTCTTTAGCAGTTTCCTTTGCTTTTGTATAATATGGACGAATTTTATCTAACAAATCTGGAATAACATATACATCAAGTTTGCAACCGCTTGTAGTTAGTTCTCCTTCTCTTAATGCATTATTATATCTAAATTCAAGTGCATCTATACCCATCTTTATTGCTAATTCATCTACCATTTGTTCTGATGCAAATAAGCTTTGTGGTGAACCAAAACCTCTGAAAGCTGAACCCCACCCATGATTAGTAGCAACTGTTCGTCCTTTTCCGCGGATATTATCAAGCTTGTAACCTGCACCCATGAATTGTGATCCCCTCATTGTAACAAGGTCACCAAATTCACAGTATGGACCGTGATCACAAGACCAATCTGTTTCAAGAGCTTGCATCTTACCATATTTATCTGCACCCAATTTTAAATGCATCCAGAATGGAGATCTCTTTCCAGTGTATGTGATCTGTTGGTACATACTAAATTCAAGATACACAGGTTTACCTGTATCAATTGCAGCAACAGCAAGTAAAGCTTCTATTGTTGGACTAAATTTATAACCAAAAGTTCCGCCTGTTGGATTTTGTACAATTATAACCTTATCCATTGGAAGTCCAATACCTTCAGCTATCATAAGGGCATGGAAATGTAATGCAATGCTCTTAGAATGAATTATTAACTTACCTTCTTCATCAAAATAAGCAAAACCTACATCTGGTTCTATTGGAAGATGAGGCTGCCTTCCGATGTATAAATCATCTTCAACAACAAAAGGTAATTTTTCCATGAGTGGTGCAGTTTCTTCTCCCTTAACAATTTTTGTTTCAAAATATATGTTTGGTGTTCCTGGGTGAATTTCGATAGCATCTTCTGCCATAGCAGCTGGAGCACTCATATATGCTGGTAATTCTTCAATTTCAACAACAACTTTCTTAGCTGCATCTTCAGCATGCGTTGGTGTATCTGCGAGTACCATTGCAAGTGCATCACCAAATTGGAAAATTTTCTTATCATTTAAAATAGGTCTTTCAAGTCCATCACCTTTATTTGATGGGAAAGCTAAACCATTAATTCTATTTGTTCCTTTTACATCTTTATAAGTCAATACTCTATATACTCCAGGCATTTTTTCAGCATCTGTAGTATCAATAGATAGAATATTTGCATGAGAAACTGTAGCTTGAACGAGCTTTATATGAAGAGTACCCTCTGGAAGAGTTAATCCAAGGTCAGCTCCGAATTCCCAAGTACCTGTTACCTTTGCACAAGCAGAAGGTCTTACAGTCTCAGTACCTACTATACTAGCACCTTGTGGAAGTTTTAGCCACAATTGTTCCCTTGTAACCTCACCGCTCATAAGTTTTGCGGCTTCCATTACTGCATCTACTAGTGGTTGATATCCTGTACATCTACATA
This sequence comes from Clostridium sp. UBA4746, assembly GCA_002403785.1. Lineage (GTDB taxonomy): Bacteria > Bacillota > Clostridia > Clostridiales > Clostridiaceae > Clostridium_AD. The sequence goes on along the minus strand of DHIM01000338.1, from coordinate 54,637 downwards.
CATTTCTATATTTTTGGAACCAAGCTCTTACTTCTTCCCTTGTAGGATTAATATTTTGATCTAAAAGTGCCTTTGCGCTTACAATAAATCCCGGGGTACAAAATCCACATTGTGCTGCACCATGTATCATCCATGCAAATTGAATATCATGCAAATCATCTTGCGATCCTATTCCTTCAATTGTTGTAATTTCAGCTTCATCGGCTACTCTTTTCATTCTAACTATACATGATTTTACAACCTTACCATCCATTATTACATTACAAGCACCACATTCACCTTTTCCGCAACCTACTTTGGTACCAGTTAGAAATAACTGTTTTCTTAAAACATCAGCAAGTGAAGTTTCTGGATTCACGATGACAGTTCTTTTAACACCATTAATATTAAGTATTTTTTTTAACATTTTAACTCCCCTTTTCCTATTTATTTAAACGGTACAGCCTTAACTCAAAAAGGCTCAACCAATTTATTACCATTTGCCAAAACTACAAGATGGAAAATTACATACTTCACAATTAACGCATAAACCCCCATGACCGAGCTTTGTGATATCTTCTCTTTTTATACTTTCACCAGCTACAATTTTAGGTAGTATAAGATCAAATATAGTCCTTTTATTATACATGACACATCCAGGAAGTCCAAGAATTGGTATATCGCCCATGTATGCTATTAAAAACATAGCCCCCGGAAGTACAGGTGCTCCATAGCATATAATCTTTGCTCCCGTTTTCCTTATTCCTGCAGGTGTAACATCATCAGGATCTACTGACATACCCCCAGTAACAATAATCATTTCAGCTCCCATTGAAAGTAATTCATTTATAGCATCTACAATCATATCCTCACTGTCGGTTACAATTATTTGCTTTATTACTTGACTTCCTATTTCATCAATTTTATTTCTAATGACAGGTCCAAATTTATCTTCTATTCTACCACCATAAACTTCACTGCCAGTGGTAACAATACCCACCTTCATAGCTTTTAATGGGGCTACCCAAATAATGGGTCCTTCTTCCTTACAAATATTATCGATTTGTTCAATCTTTAATTTGTCAATAAAAAGAGGTATTATTCTTGTAGCTGCAACAACACTCCCTTTATCCACAACAATATCAGTATGTAGCGTAGCAACCATTGCCTCATCTATCATATTAATTTTCTCTAACGCTTTAAAATTTATTTTAAGTAAGCCTTTATATTCAGCTAACAAATTAACTTTACCTTCGGAGGGTTCGGTGAAAACAATTCCCTTCCCTGCCGCTACTTTTGCCATTCTTTCACCAGCTTCATTTTCATGAAGTATCCCTTCCTGCATTTCCCATACATAAATGTTTTTTTTCCCAATGTCCAACATTTTTGGTATATCTTCTTCTAATATTACATGTCCTTTTTTGAATGCCACTCCATGAAATTCTCCAGGAACTATCCTTGTTAAGTCATGGCATAATACCATGCCTAATGCTTCTTCAACTGGAACAACCTTCATTTTAATTCCTCCCATCCCTAACAATTTTATCAGTAGCACTATTATTTACTTTTTGTCATTTCCTAGCTAATCTATTACCTATAAATTAGCTTTTAAAACTATATTTTAATAATAAAATAAAAAACCCCCTTATATTTATTTCCTTATATCTATTTTCTTATACAATACAATTTAGTAGCATATTTTATGCCAATATAAATATATGAAAGCTTTTTTAAAGGAACCTTGATTTACAACATGTTGTTATCCTATTTTGAAAATATTTCTAATTATAATATATTAATCGTTCAATTTCTCTACACTTTAGTTGATGATATCTGTTCCATTTTGGAACTATGTTCAATTTTGGAACAGTCAATATTATATTTTTCTACTTTTCTATATAAGGTATTCCTTCCAATTTCCAGAATATTTGCCGCTAATGTCATATTTCCTTTAACATCTTTTATAATTTTAATTATGTGCTGTTTTTCCATCATTTCCAGGCTAATATTTGTATTCAAATTAAAAGTATTTTTTTGAACTTCAGCTACCTTATTACTAATATCAAATTGAATTGCTTCAGAATTTACAATGCGCTCAATTACATTTTCTAATTCCCTTACGTTTCCTGGCCAATCGTACTCCATAAGATATTTCATATATACCTCTGGAATATCCACAATTTTTTTATTAAGCATTTTCGAGGTTTTTATCATGTAGTAATTCACTAATTCAGGTATATCATCTCTTCGTTCTCTAAGTGGTGGCAAACACAGGGGCAACACATTCAATCTATAAAAAAGATCCTTTCTAAAGTTTTCTCTCTCAATTTCATGTTTTAGGTCCTTATTTGTAGCTGCCATAATCCTTACATCAATAGGTATTTGTTTTGAACTTCCAATCCGAGTAATTGTGCTCTCCTCAATTACTCTTAATAATTTAATCTGCATATCTGTAGGCATTTCTCCTATTTCATCTAGAAAAATCGTTCCTCCATTTGCAATTTCAAATTTTCCAGCGTTGCCACCTTTTTTTGCACCAGTAAATGCTCCATCCTCATAACCAAATAGTTCTGATTCTACAAGTGTCCTTGGAATCGCGCCACAATTTACTGCTATAAAAGGTTCATCCCTGCGAATACCATAATTATGAATGGCCTGAGCAAAAACTTCCTTACCAGTACCACTTTCTCCTGTTATCAATACTGTAGATTTACTTTCTGCTATCTTTTTTGCATAGTCAATTAGTTTCATAAATTTTTCATTATTTCCTACTACTTTGTCAAAAGTGTACACAGCCTGACCACTCAATATTTTCCCTGCAAGCTTTCTACCCTTTTTTAGCTCATGGAATACAAGAGTTATTTCCTCAATCTCCATTTCTACGTCATATATCGGATACAACGTCAAAGTATATTGTAATTTATTTACCTTTGCATTTACATAGGTGTCTTCATCAATAAATGTCCCCTTAACCTTAAGGTGTTCTACTATGTCATTCCAGTCTTGAATCAAATCATGAATATTAATTTTTCTCATTTCATTTTCACTGTAACCAAACATCCTAACTACTTGTCTATTCATTGTTGTAATATTTCCTGTTAAATCACAAGTCAAAATCCCGGAAGAAATTGAATTAAAGGTAGTCTCTAACCGTTTTTTTGATATCTCAAGCATTGAATTATATTTATTAATTTCAAGCATTCTTTCTATTGCATCTCCTGCGGCAACTACCATTCCCAGAGTATGTGGATGAACATTTTCTATATATCCAGTTAAGTTAATTATTCCGATAACCTTTCCATCCAAAGCTTTAATCGGCGCTGCAGAACATGTCCATTTACCATATTCTTTAATAAAATGCTCTTTTCCTGAAATCTGAATTGGTACTTTTTCGGAAATAACAAGGCTTATAGCATTAGTTCCAATATGTACTTCATCCATGTATGCTCCTGTTATCATTTTGATCTTTGCCGCCTCAGCTAATATACTTTCATCTCCTATTACGTTTAGGATACCCCCATTACTATCACATAATATTGCAAAAAAATCTGATCCCCTTACAAAATTATATAAACGATTTATAAATGGAGTAGCCGTTAAAATAAGCTCTTTGTTTTTCTCAAGCATTTCCTTAATTTCAACGCTACTTAAAATCTTGGTACTAACCAAATTTTTAGATAATATTCCTGTTGATCTACACCTTTTATGAGAGTCCTCAATATATTTTTCCATATTACCTCACACTTCCACTACTTTATTATTTTTTCTTAAAGTTTTATGTTTTATAAACTATTTGGAACTTTTAAATTCTTATTTGATCAATTTAAAATTTTAATTTTACTTCACAACCTTAATAATAAAAGTTCAAATAGTATTGTAAAAATGCAATTCAGAAAACATTTACATTTTTCTAGTTTACTATGCTAAATCTATATTTTCATTATACAATTTCTGTATGCTTTTTTCTACTTTTTTTAATCTTTTATTGTATTGAGATCATTAAGTCTTATTTTATAAGTAATTTGCATTCAATTATTACGCGGAGTCACTTTTTTTAAGAATCTCTATACTAAATAGTGTATGAAAATTGAGGAATATAAAAAATAGTTACGAAGAGTTTAACCACGTCTATAATGGTCAAAGTCTTCGTAACTATTCATTGTAATATCAAACAATAACAAAAGATACCTATCAAATTTTCTAGATTAATATATTCTATTTATTATATTTAATTTCAATATCTTCTAGTTGCTTAAGCCTTAATTTATGCCTTCCATTAATGAAATCTGCATTGAGCCATGTCTCCACAATCATCAGAGCAAGTCCCTCACCAGTAACTCTTTCACCTATACAAATAATATTTGCATTATTATGTTCTTTTGTAGCTTTAGCTGTAAAACAATCACCTACAACTGCAGCTCGTATCCAAGGAACTTTATTTGCAGCAATGGACATACCAACACCAGTACCACAACAAAGTATACCGTTTTCGCATTCTTTAGCTTTTACACTTTCGGCAACCGCTGTAGCATACTTAGGATAATCTACTCTTTCCTCTGAATATGTTCCAAAATCCTTATAAGCTATATGTTTGTTTTCTAAGTATTTAATTATAGTTTCCTTTAGTTTATATCCACCATGGTCACAACCTATAGCAATCATCATTATCACTCCTAAGTTACATTATCTAGTCTATTAATTTTTATAATTATAATTTTATTTTTGATTTTTCCCAATCACTCATAAAAGTTTCAATTCCCTTATCCGTTAATGGATGTTTTATCATCTGAAGTATTACTTTAAGTGGTACAGTTGCGATATCAGCACCTAATTTTGCAGCCTCTATAACATGAATTGGATTTCTTACACTAGCTACTATTATTTCTGCTTTTATTGCATAATTCTTAAATATTTGTACTATTTCTTCTATCAAGTTCATCCCATTGCTACCGATATCATCTAATCTTCCAACAAATGGACTAACATAACTTGCACCGGCCCTTGCTGCTAGTAACGCTTGTGTAGATGAGAATATTAAGGTTACATTTGTTTTAATTCCTTCCTGAGATAATACTTTTACTGATTTTAATCCCTCAGCCGTCATTGGTATTTTCACTATAATATTTTTATGAATTTTAGCTAACTTCCTTGCTTCTTCGATCATACCCTTATGTTCAAGACTTATAACCTCTGCACTTATAGGTCCGTCAACAATGCTTGTAATTTCCTTTATGACTTCTATAAAGTCTCTACCTTCTTTTGCTATTAATGATGGATTTGTTGTAACTCCTGCTATAACACCCAATTCATTTGCCTCTTTAATATCACTTATATTTGCTGTATCTATAAAAAATTTCATTTTTATATCCTCCATTCGTCTATTTAATATTAAAATGATTTAGCTTTTTTCACTATATTTTCTACTGTTAAATTGTAATGTACTAAAAGTTCATTAGCCGTCCCCGATTGTCCAAAAACATCATTAATTCCTATTAATTTAACCTTTGTAGGAAGTTTCTGGGATAGAACCTCACAAACTGCAGAACCTAATCCACCAATAACACTGTGTTCTTCTACCGTTACTACTTTTCCTGTTTCTTTGGCTACCTTAATTATAAGTTCTTTATCAAGTGGCTTTATAGTATGAATGTTAACAACCGTTGCTTTTATGCCCTCTTCTTTTAATTTATCTGCTGCGTCAAGAGCTTTAGCTACCATTAAACCAGTGGCAATAATTGCAACGTCAGTTCCTTCTCTTAAAACTTCACCATTTCCTAATTTAAATTTATAATTTTCATCGTGAATTGTTGGCGTGGCTAATCTACCAAGCCTTATATATACAGGTCCATAATACTCTGCTGCAGCAAATATAGCAGCTTTTGCCTCTACATCGTCTGATGGACTTAATACCACCATGTTTGGGATACTTCTCATTAAAGATATATCCTCAACGGTTTGATGTGTTCCTCCATCCTCTCCAACTGTTATACCTGCATGTGTTGCAGCTATCTTTACATTCAAGTTTGGATATGCTATTGAATTTCTGACTTGCTCGTATGCTCTTCCTGTTGCAAACATTGCAAAAGTACTAGCAAATGGTATTTTACCAGCAACTGCAAATCCTGCTGCTGTTCCCATCATATCCTGCTCTGATATACCCATATCAAAGAATCTTTCTGGACAAGCTTTCTTAAAGCTTACAGTCTTTGTAGCATTTGCTAAATCTGCATCAAGTACTACTATTTTATCATTTTTACTTAATTCTACTAAAGCTTCGCCGTATGCTTCTCTAGTTGCTTTATTCATTATGCCTCCCCCCTTTTTATATCTTCTAAAGCTATTCTCATTTGTTCCTCATTTGGAGCCTTGCCATGCCACCCTGCTTGGTTTTCCATGAAGGATACGCCTTTTCCCTTTACTGTTTCTGCAATTATTATTGTTGGCTTATCTTGTGCTAACTTCGCCTCCTCAATTGCTTTCCCAATAGCTTCCAGGTCATGTCCATCTACTTTTATTACTTTCCAGCCGAAAGCTGCAAACTTTTCATCAATAGGATTTATACCCATAACCTCATCGTTACTACCATCTATTTGCAAACCATTGTGATCTAAAATAGCTATTACATTATCTAACTTATAATGTGCCGTACTCATTGCCGCTTCCCAAACTTGACCTTCCTGTACTTCACCATCCCCAAGGATTACGAATATCTTATGATCATTTTTATCAAGTTTTGCAGCTAATGCCATACCATTTGCTGCCGATAAGCCTTGACCTAGTGAACCTGTAGACATATCAACACCAGGGGTAACTTTCATATCTGGATGACCCTGTAACATTGAACCAAGTTTCCTAAGTGTTTTTAAATTTTCTTTTGGAAAATACCCTTTTTCCGCAAGTACTGCATAAAGTGCAGGTGCTGCGTGACCTTTTGATAAAACTAACCTATCTCTATTTTCCCATTTAGGATTGCTTGAATCAATATTCATTTTATCAAAGTATAATACTGTTAATATGTCAGCTACTGATAATGATCCACCAGGATGTCCTGATTTTGCTGAAAATACTTCTTCTATGATGCTTGCTCTAATATTTTTTGCTACGTTTTTTAATTCAGATGTATTCATTAAAATCACTCCTTATCAGTTTCTACTAAGATTCTATAACTATTTTTAGCCCTTCTCCATTCATTACCTTATCGAACCCTGTTCTCCAGTCTTCTAATTTATATATATTGCTAATAATATCTTTTGCATTTACTTTTCCAGTATCTAGAAGTCTTAATGCTAAATCCCAAGAAGTTGGTTTTTGACTTCTAGTTCCAATGTATTGTATTTCCTTTTGGATTATTTTTTCCTGATCAAGTTCATTAAGTGATTTCGCAAATATTCCTACTTGCACAAGTACACCTTTCTTTTTTAATAGGTTAAGGCCAGAATTGGTAGCGTGAATCGAACCTGAACATTCAAAAACTATATTAACACCATAATTATTTGTTAATTTTTGAACTATTTCTTCTAAATTCTCTTCTTCTATATTTACTACATAATCAATTCCAAGAGTTTTAGCTAGTTCTAATCTTTTTTTGTCCTTGCTCATTCCAGCTAAAATCACACGACCACCTCTTGCTTTTGCAATTTGTGCTGTAAAATTACCTATTGGTCCTGGACCAAATACCAATACAATGTCCCCTTCTTTTATATCTGTTCTTTCTAAAACTGCATGTGTGCAACAAGCTAATGGTTCTGTTAAAGAAGCAGATAACATATCAACATTTTTAGGTAAAATATGAACACTTTCGCTGCGTGCTATAACATACTCTGAAAAACTACCATTTATTTGTGTGCCTATTCCTTTTCTGCTAGAGCACAAATTATAATCACCTGACTTACAGTATTCACACTCTCCACAAACATAAAAAGTTGTTTCGCTTGTAACTTTATCGCCAACTTTAACTGATTTTACATTTTTACCAACCTCAACAACAACACCTGAGAATTCATGTCCTAGTACTACAGGAACTTTTAAATTATTGTACTCACCTTTAAAAGAATGAATGTCTGAACCACATATTCCGGTATAAGCAACCTTAATTTTAACCTGCTCGTCGTTCGGAAATGGTTCATTTATTTCTAAAAGCTCCATATTGTCGTACCCTTTTCCCTTTTTAACTAATGCTTTCATTAATAATCACTCCTTAATAAATTTAGATTATATTTTATTTTGCATTTTATGCTATATATAACTTTTCATTTTGAATTATATATTGAATAATTTCATTTTTATCTTTTGAGTTTATTACATTTTCTAAAAACAAATCATTTTGTATTAGTGATACTAATTTTTGCAACATCTCAATATGACCATGTGCATCTCCCATTGCTAACATAAACACTACACTTACTTCTACCGATTTACTCTCGTCTTCCATACATTGAAATACAACGGGACTCTTTAAGGTTGCCACTGCAATACATGAATTAATTATGTGCTCCGAATCTGTATGAGGAATTGCTACATTATAATTGCTTAATGCTAATCCAGTTGGATACTCGTTTTCTCTTTTTACTAATCCTTCATAAAAGCTCTCTTTTACATTTCCGTTTTTATAAAGTTCTTCATGTAGAGCTTTAAAAACATCTTCTTTGCTACTAGCAACCAAGTTTGTTAAAATAACACCATTGTTAACAAAATCTACAACATCCATGAAATAACCTCCCTGTCTTTATTAATATAATAAAGCATTTATTGTGCCAAATCTTTGGCTTAATTTGTTTTATCTTGCAAATAACTCTTTAAATTTATTAAGTATTTTTCTAGAAATAATTTTTTCAAAGTTCTTTAGTATTATACTCCGATCGAAAAAAAATAAAGCAAAATTTTATGAATGATTCTTTTCATAAAATCCTGCTTTATTTAAAATATAACTATTTAAGTTTAATGTAACCTTTGTTTTTAAAAATTTGTTTATTACATTGCAGCAATTAATTGACCAAGTTTTAATATTAACCAGTTAAATAAATTACCACCTGTATCAAGGTTTGACATTTGAGCTACTCCTTTTGGAATTGCAAACTGAGCCTGTTGTAACATTGCAGTATAAACTGGCGCAAAATCTGTAGCCATTAATAATGATAACGCCATTAATATTGTACCAGCTATAACTGAATGTACTATATTTCCCTTTGTTGCCCCAACGACAAATGCTAAAAGGAAAGGTATAGTTGCAAGGTCACCAAATGGTAAAACTCTATTTCCAGGTATAATTAATGCAAGTAAAATAGTAATTGGTACTAATATTAAAGCTGTAGAAAGTAATGCGGGATGTCCAACTGCAAGTGCAGCATCGAGTCCTATATGAAGTTCTCTACCAGCAAATTTTTTCTGTAGAAATTCTCTAACTGATTCTGAAACTGGTATTAACCCTTCCATTATTATCTTAACCATACGTGGAAGAAGTACCATAACACCACCCATGGACATACCAATTTGAAGTATTTTACCTATATCATAACCTGCTAGTATTCCTAAAACGCATCCTATTACTACCCCCATCATCATAGGTTCCCCAAAAATTCCAAACCTCTTCTGGATGCTATCTGCATCAGCATGTAGATCTTTAATTATAGGAATTTTACCAATACCTTTTGCAAGTAAAATTCCGAGTGGCGCAAAGGATGCAGTAGAACCAGTAGGAAATGCTATTCCCTCTAACCCATAAAAATCTTGTACCATTGGGGCCGTCCAATCTGCCACCTTAAGAACAACAATTTCATAAACTATAGCAGCTGCTATTGCAAGTCCCCAATTTCCATTTGTTACTATAAACATTGTGGCTGCTGCTGCTCCAAAATGCCAAAAATTCCAAATATCAATGTTCATTGTTTTAGTAGTTTTTGTAATTATCATAATAATATTAACTGCGATTGCGAGTGGTATAATCATTGATGCAACCGGAGATCCCCAAGTTCCTGCTGCTGCTGACGGCCATCCACCATCTATTACAGTTAGTCTTAACCCCAGTCTAGCTACCATTGCTTGTGCTGCAGGACCTAAATTATTTATAAGTAATCCTAGTACTAAATTTATTCCAACAAATCCAATCCCTATTGTGATACCTGATTTAAATGCTTTTTTAAAACCTTGACCAAAACACATACCAATTATTGTAATAGATAGAGGCAACATAACCGTTGGTCCTAGTGAAAGAATATATTGAACAACTCCTAATATTGACATTAATAATATCCCCCTTAAATTTTATTTTGTAAGTAATTTGAAAATAAGTATATATAATTATATCGTTTACATATGCCAGTAAAGGGATTACCGGCCATGTAATATTTCACCTATTCTTCCTTCAGGATTCTAATTATTTCTTCGTCTAATTTCGCCATACCAATACCACTTATATATCCCACAGCTTTAATTGCAGGTATAGAATATTTTTTTGGTAATATTGTAGTGGATATAATCAAATCTGCCTCATTTTCTCTTGATGCAACTTCTCCTATCTTACATTGTATCACCTGGGCATTAATTCCATTTTCTTTTATTAATTTTTCAACTTTCTCACATACTACTGTAGAAGTAGCGATACCTGCTCCACATGCCACTAAAACGATTTTTCTTTTACTCATAACTGCACCTCTTTCATATTATTTAATTTATTAAGCTTATTATAATTAATGCATCTTTTATAAGGTCCTTAGCTTTCATAACATTCCCCTTTTATTTTATGTTATACAATACTCTATAGCAACTACCATGCCAAATTTTTGGCTTAATTTGTATCGTTCATTAAAATATTTAATATTTCTTTACTGGTAGTTGCGCATCGGATAAGTTTTCTTACTTTTTCCTTAGAAAACACCTTAAATAATCTAGATAAATTATTTTTTTCATTTTCTTTTATAGCAATTACTACTACTAAATCTGTCTTCATACCATTTTCCCATTCAATAGGTTCTGTAAGCTTTGCAATAGCTATTTTTGATTTATTTACATGTTCAGGAAACCCATGCGGTATTCCTACCTCATTCTGTAAAAGAGTTGCCCCCATTGTCTCTCTCTTATATACACTTAGCATAAATTGTTCATCAACATATTCTTTATTTCTTAATATGTTTACTAATGTATCTATAACTTCACTTTTTGATGTTGCAAATAAGTCACATAATATCAAATCTTCATTGATAATTTTCTCTAGGTCATTTGGAGCTTTAAGGGCAATTCCTAACATACCCTTTATACTATTTATTCCAGACCCTTTTATAAGCTCTTCAAATGATATAAATGGTATATCAGCTACATTTGGATTAATTGTACCTACAATAGCTATTATATTATTCTTTTCTCCTAGTTTTTTTATTTCTTCTTCTACATCATCTTGTTTTATAATTCCAACAGGAATTATATCGGCTTTTTCTTTTGTCTCTGGAACTACATCTTCAATATATTTTTTGATTTTTAAAGCCGTACCCTCTCCTGTTATACAAAGAGTAATTATTGCCTTCGGCAATTTACTAATTTCTTTGATACCCTCAATTCTACCAACGTAATGCTTGTCACCATCAACCGCTTCTACTATTTCTTTTAAATTTGTACCTTCAACAATAGCCCTTCTTAATGCTTCGAGCACCATAACAGTATCTACTCGGCCTACAGCCATTGTAGTTATTCCAGTCTGTTTAGTAATTATTTCACCAAAGGTTATTAGTGATCCCATATCAACTAAGATAATGCAACCTTTTCCTTCATCAACACTTTTTACAACTCCAATTGTCTTTTCAAGGGCAGATTGAGGACTCTCATCGAGAGACATTTCTATTCCTACAGCATGATTAACACCTAATAATCTGTTTGCAACATCTGCCATCCCCATTGCAACATGGCCATGTGTTATTATAATAACCCCGACTCTTCCTTTTCTTATTTGATTTTTTCCTGAAAATGTTCTTATATACATAGCAATAAATCCAATTTCATCGATTGGCAAAATCACTCCTAGATCCTGGTTTATTATGTCTGCCATCAATTTAGCCACCTCATATTCCTTAACATATTCAGTTAGTATATTTTCTAGTTGAGGATTTATTATTTTTTTCCCACTAATTATTCTAGAATAAGTTGCACTTATATGTATGGCCAAAGAATAATAAAGATTTTCTTCAATATCATGAAAATGCTCCTTTGCGAGCTCTATTGCTTTTTCAACTGTTTTTGTTATTTTTTCACCTACAATTCCTTGAATCTCTTTTTTAGATATTGAATCTTTGGTACCAACATTTTTGACGAAGTTCATTAACTCAATTTCTACCTGCTTACCAACTACTTTATTTATTTCATCTTTTGTTAAACCCTCTTTTTCTAACTCAATAAATCTTTCTTCTATGAACTGGTATATATTGTCCGGAAGTATGAATCTATCTTCCTTTATAACTTTATTACTGATATTATTGGGACTCGCAATAATATCATTATTAACAAATTGATCTATTTCTGGCTCTCTTTTATTCACCTTAAAAAGTCCTGTCCTTACATGATTAGGTAAATGTGAAATCTTAATAGTTACATCTGTTTTTTTACTTACAATGGAATTTAAAAAACTTCTTGCGCAAGCTACTTGTATATCACTTCTAAGTTGACCAATGTTACCAGGGCAATCATATAACATTAAAGCTCTCACTACATCTGTATTGACAACGATAGTTCTATCAATTCTAAATGCTTCCTTTGATAAAAACTGATTTATTAATTCATATCTTTCAGAATAAGGTCTATCTTTAAGTGGTGGCAATTCAATAAGCATTGGTATTCTTCTTCTAAAAGTAATTAAAAGCGATGATTCTGGATTTTCTGTAGTAGCTGTAATAATCATTATTTTTACGGTTCTGTCACTGTGGCTTTCTCCAAGTCTCCTAAATTTACCTTTATCTATAAGATAAAATAACATTTCCTGACCTTCAGGTGGTAATCTATGTATTTCATCTAAAAATAGTATTCCATTATCCGCCATCTCTACAATGCCTTCCTTACTTGTCTGTGCACCTGTATAAGCCCCTTTTGCATAACCAAATAATTGAGCAAGAAGTAATTGTGGATTTTCAGCGTAATCTGCACAATTAAAAACTATGAATGGACAATCTTTTCCTTTAACTCCTGATTCAATAGCAAACTTATACATACATTCTGCAAGTTCACTTTTACCCACTCCCGTCTGACCATATATTAACGTATGAAGACCATTAGGCGGATAAAGTATAGCAGCTCTAGATAATTCAACTTTTGATTTTAAACTTCCATTATATCCTATTAATTCATCAAAGGCATAATTAGCCTTTGTATCATTTTTTTTATTTTCTTCTTCCCTTAGCAAATCATTATCTTTCTCATTCTGTTGTTGATAAAATGAGACTTCTTCCTGCATTGTCTTAAGATATCTAGATACTATATTTCTTGATATCTTAAATCCAGCTTCATTAAGCTGTCTTGTCATCTCTCTTTCTGATATATACGGAAATTCTTGTATGATACCTTTCATTTCAGCTTCCATTATATCTTTTCTTCTATCTCTTGAATCTCCTATGTTTGATGAATTTCTTGACTTAATTACATCAGCTCTAGTTATTCCTAATATTTTAGAAATCTCTTCATCTGTTAAAGGATTTTTTTTATCTTCCTTATCTATTAACTCTGATATTTCCTTCATTATAATTCACCATCCTTAATATTAATCTCAGCAAAATCCATGCCATCAACTGGCATATTTTGTACTTAATCTAAATTTATATTAAAAAAACAAAAACACAACGTATTAGATAATAAACATAACTATTTTATTTCATAAGTTTTTAATAACTAAATCTAATCTTGAAATTATACCATTAATCGCAACACTTATAGTAGGCGTATTTTTGACGACCCTTACTAAAAAACATTACAGATCTTGTAGATTATCAAAAACATAATACTCAGATTCAAAATGGTAAGTTTAGAAATTTATATCATAAAAATACCATTACTTTCGACACTATATTTGTATTATCTATTTTTATATTGTCTGCTATATCTCTATTTATTATTATAGTAATAAGCGGCTTACATGATAAAACAGTTTGAAAAATTTACTCTTTAATCATTATGTATTAAACTAAAAAAATAAAGTGAAGTAGAGTTTTCCCTCTCATTCACTTTATTTTTTAAATTAATTTTATTGTTACCTTACTATAACTGAAACTCCATCTGGTATTACCGATATTGTTGCATCATTTCCCTTTATTTTAAAAGCTCTCTCGAGTGCTTCTTCAAAGGTAAATGCATGCTGCATATGCATTTTCTTTATCATTTCAGGATCACACAAATCCGTAACAAGAATTACAGTGAACTTATCGAGTATCCGAGCAAGAATCTGAAATTCCCATTGATCCGGTGCTGTATCATTTCTTCCAACTTTAATTACCCTATCTAGAACTTCTCTTGGACTACTCGCATTTGCTATGTTGTCATAGAATGACTGACCACCATGTCCATCATTACAAGCAGACACCATGATTATAACTCCGCCATCTTTGCAAGTTGCTTCCGCTGCAGTCATACCTTTTACAGACTGATATATGTTTTGGTCTAATGGATATCCTCCATTAGTTGATATTGCGATATCTGCTTTAACAGCTTTCACAGATGCAAGTTCCATAACAAATTTACATCCGCTAGCGTGTGCAAGTTCATTATCTCCTGCAAATGCATTTATAACATTTTTCTCACTATCAATAACAACATTTAGTATGAACGCGAGCTTAGCTTGCTTCGCAGCGTATAACATATCCCTATGAATTGGGTTATTTTCAATAACTCCAGACCGTGCATACTCACTTGCTATAAATTCTGAACAATGGTTTGCCATAACTGTCTTTGCTGATGCTACCCCAGGTAGGACACTTTTGCGTCCTCCGGAAAACCCTGCGAAAAAGTGTGGTTCTATAAAACCTTCTGAAATTAAAAGTTCAGCTTCCATTGCTACTTTATTAAGCAAAAGTTCTCCACCTGAGGGAAGGGTACCAACATGAACCATACTACTATAATCCTCTGATTCATGATTTATTATCACTTCATTATCTACAATTTCCTGGCCGAACTTATTGATCATTTCCCCTTTTGTAGTTGGTCTATGGAAACCAGTAGCAATTAATATTGTTATATCAATTTTAGGGTTAGCTTTTCTGATTCTTGCAAGTATTATTGGTAATGTTACTTTACTTGGTACTGGTCTTGTATGATCACTAGTTATTATTACTAAATTTTTCTTTCCTTTAACTAGATCCTCTAATTTTGCACTTCCAATAGGATTATCAAGTGCCTTATTTACAATCTCCCGCTGAGTAAGCTCAACCTTGTATGCATGAGCTTTTGATTCTAATACTGCTGCTAAATTTTTATCTGGTATATCAATTTCCAAAAACTGTTTTGAATATGGTATTTTTATTTTTGTCATAAATATTACCTCCTACATTGTAAAGAATCTTGCTCCGAAGTAAGTAATTAATCCTAAGATAACTACATACCCAAGGCAGAATTTTAATGTTGCCTTTAATATCTTACCCTCTGCTCCTACAAGTCCAGTAGCTGCTGTTGCAACTGCAATACTTTGAGGAGAAATCATTTTACCAGCAGTAGCTCCGCCAGTATTAGCAGCTGCTAACCAATAAGGACTCATATGAAGATTTTTAGCAACTTCAACTTGCAGTGGTCCAAACAATACATTAGCTGAAGTATCACTACCAGTTACAAATGTACCAAGTGCACCTATAATTGGAGCAAATAATGGATAAAATCCACCTGTTGCTGCAACAAGCACTACAGCAATAGATGTTATCATTCCACTATAACTCATTACTTTTGCAAGAGAGACTATAGCAAGTATTGTAATCGCTGTTTTACTCATTTGTTTACAAGCATTGGTAAATACCTTTACTATTTCTCTAAACTTAGCTCCCTGAATAAGTCCGCCAATAAAGGTTGCAATAATTATAAGTGTTCCTGGATTAGCTATCCATACAAAGGTACTAACTTTTGCATGCGGACCAGTATATATCTGAAGCTTTGTTTGTATCATTGATAATGGTTTGTTAATTGCTGGAACTAGAGAACTTGTTATTAATATAAAAGTTAATATCAAAATAAAAGGTATCCAAGCTATTATTCCTTGTTTTAGAGATATATTAACTTTATCTTTAGCTGCAGTCTTTTTATAAAATACTTTAGCTATTGTAACTGTTACAATAATACAAACTATAGAACCTATCAGTGCTGGGAGTTCAGCCCCAATATATTTTGCTACTAAAAGTTCAGGTATTGCAAATGCAAGACCTGAGGCAATACAAATTAGCACAACCCCCTTTATAGCCTTTACACTTTTACCTGTGAGCATTACGAGTATTAATGGTAGAACTATAATTAGTACAAATAATTGAATTCCAACTGCGTAACTTAGAGTAACTGGATTAATTGCTGCAACCTTTGCGAGAGTTGTTACAGGTAATCCTATTGCTCCGAAAGCTGTTGGCGTTGTATTTGCTATAAGACATATTATTGCTGCAAATATAGGATCAAAGCCAAGTGCGGCTAAAATACTTGCAGGTATTGCAACTGCTGTACCAAAACCCGCAATTGCTTCAAGAAATCCACCAAAACCCCAAGCAACAATTAAAACAAGAATTCTCCTATCAGTTGTTATTCCTGTCATCATGTCCTTTATTACATCCATGCTTTTTGTATGAATAGAAAGATTGTAGGTGAACACTGCTGCGATTATTACAACAATTATTGGCCATATTGCCATGGCTGCGCCCTCAAGAGTTGCTGTAAGTGCTTGACTAATTGGCATTTTCCAAACTAGGATTGCAAGCAATATTGTAATTACAAGTGTAATTGAACAGGTTTTATGTCCTGGCATTTTTAATACGCCCAGAGATACCATAAGCCATACAATAGGGATGAGTGCTATGAAAAATAATAAATAATTGTTCATCTTTTATTATCTCCTTTACTTAGTAAGATTAGTCACAAGTATGAAATCGACTACATAGAAACATTATATATCGCCAGCATCTATAAAAGACGTTGGCGATTATATCTACTTTATTGACAGACTTTTCCTGGATTCAATATATTTTTAGGATCAAATGCTAATTTTATATTTTTCATAAGCTCTACATATACAGGCCCTAATTGTTCTAACATATATGCTTTTTTCGCAAAACCAATTCCATGTTCTCCGGATACTAATCCCTTGAGCTCTCTTGATTTGCTATACATTGCTTCAAATACTTCATCAATCTTCTTTTTCCAAGCATCATCAGTTAGCTCATCCTTTAATACATACACATGTAAATTACCATCACCTGCATGACCAAAACTTCTTATTCTTACATCAAATTCCTTTTGAAGTTCGTTAGTATACTTAATGAATTCTGCAACTTTATTTCTTGGAACAACAACATCACATTCATCCATATCAGTTGTTGTTGCTTTAACAGCTTCAAGAAAAGCTCCTCTTGCAGACCAAACAGCTTCTTTTCTCTCATCCGTATCAGTTATGAATACATCAAGAGCACCTTGTTCAAGGCAGATGTTAGCTACGCTTTCATAAGCTCTTTCTATTTCTTCTATGGTATTACCATCAAAAGTCAATAATAAATATGCATCTGAGGAATTATCTGGGAATTTTTTTCCTAGGAACTCTTCTGCAGCAATAATAACTTCTCTTTGCATAAATTCTATAGCAGTTGGAGCTGACTTTGATTTAACTATCAAAGGAACTGTTCCTATTGCCATGTCTAGATTAGGAAAAGGTATTAAAAGTGATACAGCTTTCTTAGGTAGTGGTATAAGTTTTAATATTATTTTTGTAACTATTCCGAGTGTTCCCTCAGATCCACATATTAAGTCCTTTATACTGTAACCAGTAGAATTCTTAACTACTTTTCCTCCAACATTAAGTATTTCTCCACTTGGAAGCACTACTTCAAGGCCTCTTATATAATCCCTTGTAACTCCGTATTTAACAGCTCTCATTCCACCTGCATTTGTGTTGATATTACCAGCAATTGTAGCAGATTTTTCACCTGGATCTGGTGGATAAAATAAGTCAAACTCTTCAACATATTTGCTTATCTCCATTAAAAGTACACCGGGTTCAAGAGTTAATGTTAAATTTTCTTCATCGATTTCAAGTATATTATTCATTTTGGACATGTTTATCATAATGCCGCCGTAAATTGGAACTGATGCTCCAACTAGTCCTGTTCCTGAACCTCTTGCTACGACAGGAATCATGTTTTCATTGGCATATTTCATAATCTTTGACACTTCATCAGTTGTAAGAACTTCAACTAATACGTCTGGCATTTTGCTGATTCCACCCATCTCATCATGGCTAAAATCATCATTTATTGTGTCTCCTGTAAATACCCGATCTTTATCTAATACAGATACTAAAAACTCTATATCCTTAGCATCAAGTTTTTTGTAACTCATAAAATTACCTCCTCGATTACTTATTTATCATCTTTAACACTTCTCTAAAAGTTAACGTACACAGTATTCTGCTCCAGAGTTTTTAATATTTTCAATTAATTGAGGAACTATTTCATATATGTCTCCTACTATCCCATAATGAGCTACATTAAATATAGAAGCATTTGCATCTTTATTTACTGCAAATATACGCTCCGAACTATTCATTCCGGCAGTAAACTGAACTGCACCAGAAATTCCAAGAGCTATTATTAATTTTGGTTTTACTGTTCTACCAGAAAGACCAATTTGTTTTTTAGCATCAATCCAACCAGCTTCAATTGTAGGTCTTGTACCAGCTATTTGAGCATCAAGAAGATCTGCAAGTTCTTGAATCATCGTCATGTCTTTTTCTGATTTTAAGGCCCTACCAACTGCAATGATTACCTCTGCATCTGATATATTTTCTTCAACTTCTTTTTTTGTTACTTTTAATACTTCAATATTTGATTTTAGTTTTGCTCTATCCATTTCACAAATAGTAATTTTACCCTTTGCCTCGCACATTTTTTCAGGGGCATTCATAACTTTATATCTTACTGTCGACATCTGTGGTCTATTATTAGGACATATTATTTGAGCCATAATGTTACCACCAAAAGCAGGTCTTATCTGTACAAGGTCTGTATTTTCTTTCATTTTAAGTATTGTACAATCAGCTGTGAGTCCTGTTCTAAACCTTGCGGCGACTCTAGGAGCAAGCGATCTACCAATAGTTGTAGCTCCAACGAGTAAGGATGATGGCTTTACCTTATTTACAAAATCTTCAAATGCGGCAGTATAAGGTTCTATTCTAAAATCCTTAAGTTCTGGGTAGTCATATACAAAAACCTCATCTACTCCATAATTAAGAAGTTCTTTCGCTTTTTCCTTTATATCATGTCCAATGAACACACAATATACAGGGAAATTAACAACTGCAGCAAGCTCTCTAGCTTTTCCTATAAGTTCAAGTGTCACAGGATGTATAACCCCTTCAACATGATCAACATACACTCCTATACCCTTCCATAAACTCTTATCAACTTGTATTTCATTTGTTTCAATAAATTCCATTACTCCTGCAGGACCTTTTTTAACACAAATCTTACACATTTTACACCCTGCATTAATTTCAATTTTTCCATCTATGCATTCAATAGCACCAAAAGGGCAAACCTTTATTAATTCTTGAACATTAGACTCATTTACTTTCTCTTGGTTACAAATTAATTTACTCATGAGAATTCCACCCTTCTTTATACAAATTTTAATTCTTTAAGTTTTGCAGCTATTTTTAAACTAAGTTCTGCACCAGTACCTGTCCATGTTTCACGATCATTGTTTACGTCTGGTGGGAATATTCTCTCAACCTGGGTTGGTGAACCATTAAGTCCATATTTTTTTTCATCTTTATCTTCAAAATCATTTAATGTTATCATTTTTATCTCTCTATCTTTTGTAGCTAATTTCTTCCTATAAGATGGAAGTCTTGGCTGATATATATCTTTATCTACAGTCAGAAGACAAGGGAATTGAATTTCGGCTACTTCAACAGTATCTGCCATATCCATTTCTACAACAATTGATTTTTCTTTTAATTCTATTATCGTTAAAACGTTTGCAATATGGGGAATACCTAGATATTCAGCCATTTCTGGTCCTACTTGAGCAGTATCACCATCAGTTGTCTGCTTTCCACATAATATAAGATCAAATTCGCCCATTTTTCTTACTCCTTGGGATATTGTATAAGATGTAGCAAGCACATCTGCTCCTGCGAACTTTCTATCAGAAATTAATGCACCCTCGTCTGCCCCCATCATAAATGCCTCGCGAATAACATCCTTTGCTTGTGGTGGTCCCATTGTTATAACCTTTATTAATCCACCTTGTTTTTCCTTAATTTTAAGAGCCGTTTCTAATGCATACAAATCATAAGGATTCATTTTTGAATCTACACCGTCTCTTTTTAAAACACCTGTAACTGGATCCACTTCAACTTTTGAAGTTCCTGGAACTTGCTTTATACAAACTAATATCTCCATATATATTTACCTCCTATATTTGTATAGAAATTTAATAACTCATTTACGGTAAGATGGTCTGACCACTCTTTAGATTTATAATACCACACTATTTAGAATATTTCTATAATTGTTAAGTAGTTAACAATCCTTTTATTCAAATAATCAAAGGTGAAAATAATATCATTATTACTCTCGCCTTTGGCTATTCATAGAATTAGATGCTTTTAAATTATTTTATTTGGCACTTATATTTATTTGCAAAATCTAAGTGTATCCTCATTGCCTGCCTTGCATCTGCGGAACCGTGTTTTTCAATTGATAAATATATCTCATTGTGTTGAGAAAAAAGTATTTCCTTATTTCCTTGATGCATTAATATTAACTTTCTTGCATCCTTTATAAAATGATCTACAAGAATTGCAACTGTTCGAAGTATGTTAAATATTAAAACATTACCTGAGCATTCTGCAATTTTATAATGAAACTCTTTGTCAATTTCAGCAGTAATAGCCTCCTCCTCCCCCTCAGAATTCATGAATCTTTCAGTAATCTCTCTTAATTCCTTTAGTTGTCCGCTCGTTATCCTCTTAGCAGCAAGGCCTGCAGCCTCCACCTCTAGTATTTTTCTAAGCTCCCATATCTCTTCTTGATTGCTTCCCTCGAGCATAAACATAATTGATAACGGTTCAAATAGATTATCTTGAAAACTTGCTTTTATATAACTGCCTTCACCTTGCCTGCACTCTATGAGTCCAATGACTTCCAATGCCCTAAGTGCCTCTCGGATTGAAGCTCTACTTACCTCTAATTGCTCAACTAAATTTCTCTCTGAAGGAAGTCTATCTCCCTTTTTAAGAGTACCTTTATCAATCATGCTTCTTATTTGGTCTATTACTTGTTCGTAAACTTTTGTGTTTTTTATTGGACTAAACATCTCGCTTTCCTGAATATCTCATCACTCGGTCAAATGTTACACTTTTAATTTTACCCATTATATTTCCTCCTTATAATATTCAATAACCATATATTATATATACTATAACATAATGATTTTAGTATTTTTAAGTTTCACTACTATAAATTAAAATAATAACTAAATTAAAAACCGATAAGACTATAATAATCTTATCGGTTAAATCATCTTCTTCGAAGTTGTTCATCATCTTCTTCGAAGTTGTTCATCATCATCGAAGAGGCTATTTTAATACTTAGTTTACAACTTGAATTTTTGAACCATACCATTCAGTTTTTCTGCGAGTATTGCTTGACTTTGAGAAACTTTTGTTATTTCTTGGATTGCCATAACAGATTCATTAACGCTTGCCAATATTTCCTCTGAACTTGCAACTGATTCTTCAGCTGTAGCTGAAACACTTTCTATCGCTTTTTTAATTTCTAACACAGTTTCATTTACTATATCCATTGAACCCCCAATATTTGAGGACAGGTTATTAAATTCTACAGCATCTGCGCCGTATTGTTTGCCTGTGTCTACAAACAATTCATAATCAGGTTTAACTTTATCATCAATAAAGTTTAACACATCCTGAGCATTGCTTGAAAGATTTTTAAATGCCTGTTCAACTCTTACAGTTACCTCTTGAATTCTTTGAACTGTAGCTGATGAATCCTCAGCCAATTTTCTAACTTCATCTGCAACCACGGCAAAACCCTTACCTTGTTCTCCTGCTCTTGCTGCTTCAATAGCTGCATTAAGTGCAAGAAGGTTTGTTTGACTTGCTATGCTTTCTATTTCATCTGCCATTATCTTAACTTCACTAACAACCTTACCTTCTGCAATTGCCTTTAATATTTTTTCTTGTTTCTCCTCATATAATTTATTTGCGTTGATAGCGCTATTTTCAGCACTTTTTCTAACTTTTTCTGCTTTTACTCCTATGTCACTTGCAACCTTAGTCCCTTTGTTTGCCCTTAAAGTCACATCAGCCACATTCTCTGCAATACTTTCTGTGGTAGCATTTACCTCTTCTGTTGTAGCACTTAGCTGTTCTGCACCCATGGATACCTGCCTTACAGATTCATTGACAATATCCATTTTTGCAGATATTTCTTCTGTGGTAGCGGATAGTTCTTCACTGGTTGCGCTAATATCTGTAGCACTTTCTAAAATTTCTCCAATTAACGTTTTTAAGTTTCTTATAGCTTTGTTTATTGAGTTAGCTAAAATTCCAATTTCATCCTTAGTATCAATATCAACAGTTTTTGATAAATCATCTTCTGCAAGTGAATCTGCTACCAATACAACCTTCTTTATATTCCTTGAAATTGTAATAGCAATTAATAAACCGAGTACAATGGCAACTAATAATCCTAGACCAGTTATTATTAGAATTTGAACATTTGCACTATTATACGATGATTGACTATTATCATAATCAACTTTTGCCATACTTTTAGTTAATTCTAACTCTTTTTGTAGAGTTGTAACCATCACCACCCTACTCTTAGCAAGACCCGCAACAAGTGCATTTGCTTTTTTGTAATCGCCCGCATCAGCTTGTTTAATTAATGAATTATAACCTGTACTATAATCCTGGAGTAATTTTTCAAATTCTGTGAATTGTTGCCTATCTAAATCAGTTGTGATAGTAGTCTTATAATCCGCCATAAGTGCATTAGTAGCGGATTCAAGACCTGTAATAGAATCTTTATTTTTCTGTAAATCACTTTTATTTATAGGATTACCAACCAACAATAAGTCTCCTCTAATTTCTAATAAGTTTGCCTTTATATTGACAATATCATCTACATCTTTCAAATTATTATTATAAATACTTTTAAGATTTTCATCGATATTACTCATGTTAGACATCCCTATAAACCCAACAACACCTATAAATAACGCAACCAATACAAATGCTGAAACTAGTTTTTGAATCATTTTTAAATTATTAAACCATTTCATTAATCTTCACTCCCCCAAATAAAATTTTACTTTTGCAATGTAAATACTCATTTTTATTGAATGTTTTAATTCAGATTTCATACGCCCTTAAAATTTTCACTATCTTTATTATAATCGTTACTTTAGATTATAACTTTAACAGTATTTAATAAAACAAAAAAATATAAGAGTTGGCAAAGCCACCTCTTATATTTTTTTGTTTTATTAAATATTACATTAACAACATAATTTAATTTAAATTCATTACTCAAGTACTTTTTATCCTCTTGTTTTTCCACCAGCTATATTGTAAGTTACACCATGAACATAACTTGCTCTTCTAGATGCAATATAACAAACTAAATCTGCCACCTCTGTAAGTTTTCCTGATCTTCCAAGCGACGTGATTGAAGTTTTGCTATATCCTTCTCTTAACTGATCTACAGTAATTCCACGAGTATACGCTAAAGCAGATTCATACTCTATTGTTCTTAATCCTGTTGCCTCTAGAATACCTGGTGCTATTCCAACAACCCTTACCCCTTGCTTACCTAACTCTTTTGACCAAGATCTTGTAAATGAATTAACAGCATTTTTTGTAGCCGCATAAACACTTTGTCCTTCTGACCCTTCAAGTCCACTTTCAGATGACATATTTATTATTACGCCAGACCCTTCTTTAACCATCTCTCTTGCAACTGCTTGTGTACATAAAAACACACCCTTTTGATTTACATTTACTATTTTATCAAAGGTAATCTCGTCGAATTCGTATTTTCCATGTGGTTCTTTACTATCTACCAATAATCTTGGAATATTAATTCCTGCATTGTTTACTAAAACATCAATCTTTTTAAAAACTTCTTTTGCCTTTAAAACCATTTCATTAACGCTTTTGCCACTTGTTACATCTGTCTTTATATATATCATTTTGCCACTATTCTCTTTTACTTCAAATTTAGGTTCATTTGGATTCATATCACTTACTACTACATTAGCTCCATTATCTAATAAACTCTGTGCCACGGCTTTACCTATTCCAGATGACGCACCTGTAACAATTACTGTCTTTCCCTCTAATTCCAACCATGACTTTTCCATATTATATATTCTCCTCATGTTTCCATTATTTTAATTACTTTTGTTAATTGACTTCATGCCCAATAATAAGTATACTAATAGTGAATGTTTTTTAAAGCCTTTTTATTTTTATTATTGTACCATTCTCAGGTGGTACAATTTCTTTTTTCTCTAAAAACAACGTTCCACCAATATTAGCGTCCGTTTCACCGCTAAATTTAAATGTAATATGACCTAATTCACGTAAATTTTGATTAACATATCCTCCTACTGAAGTAATTTTGTACTGGTTTTCATCCAAAAACAAAATGTCACCTACTTCAATATCCTTAGTTAGCTCATTCTTATTATGAAGAAAACAATATTCTTTTAGATCTTCTGGTACATTTTCTTTAAAAATAATAAACATGTCACTTTGAATAAAATCGTTCACTTTTTTACCAATATAAGTAATTGTAGTTTCGTAAATTATGTCCATCTTCTACATCCCTTTCTGCTTGCTTAATTTATATTATCTGTATAAACCAGCACTTGCTAGCCATGCAATAATCACAGTAGGCGCGCCTGTCAAAAATCTTGAATATAATACTGATGGTACACCAACTTGTACTGTATCAGGCTCTGCCTCAGCTAATCCTAAACCGACAGGTATAAAATCACATGCTGCCTGTGAGTTTATTGCAAATAATGCTGGTAGAGCTAAATATGGAGGAATTGTGCCTTTACCTATCTCAACACCTATTAAAGTTCCGATTATCTGAGCTATAACAGCGCCCGGTCCTAAAAATGGAGAAAGTAATGGGAATGAACAAATCAATGATAAAGCTACTAGACCATAGATATTTCCTGCTAAAGGTGTTAATACATGAGCAATCGCATTCCCAATACCGGAAGCATTGATTATACCAATTAGAGTAGCAACAAAAGCCATAAATGGTAAAATTGTATGAATAACTGTATCTATTGTATCCCTACCAGACTGGAAAAATATTGATGTAATTGTTCCAATACCAATACCTATTTTAGCCACAAGACCTGAACTTTGTTGGCTAATTTTTTTACTACTATCGTATTTCTTCATTAAAATAACCTCCTGTTATTATTCTATTACTTGAATATTGGCTGATTTAACTGCTGACACATAAATATCTTCTTTCATAAACATTGCTAGTGGACCACTTTTCCCTGTCATTAATATATTAACTGTAGGTATCTTTTTTTGAGGATAAATACCACATCTAAGCGTTCCCCCACAATTGATAACAACACAAGCGATTTCAGCATCACGAACTCCATGAGTAAATCCATCAACTAGTTCACATCCACTAAGCTCTGCAATAGTTACAGCTACGTCTGGCCTTGCACCACCAGTTATATAAACTATTTTGTTCTTTTTTTCTGTTGGTTCAACCATTATAGGTCCACCCCAACCACCAGATCCTTTTGTAATTTTAAGTTTTTTATATACCATATATCTCATCCTCCTTAATTATTTGTTTTTGGTCCGAATGTGAACTACTAAGTTTTTAAGATTCAACTGTATGATCCAAATCTGTAACAGTTTTAAGTTTAATACCTTGTTGTTTTTCTACTAAGGTAGTTGTAAAATCTGTAACCCATCCCCTAAAGAAATTTGTAACCATACCTACTAAAAGATATCTTATTGCCAAATCACCTGTGGATAAACCAAGTTTTGTTATTCCTGCTGCTACTCCTAAAAAAACAAATAATTCACCTGGGTCAACATGCGGAAATATACCATTCATAGTGTGACATGATAAACTTGCGGTTGCATAATAACTGGGTTTATATTTTTCTGGTAAAAACCTACCCAAAGACAATGTCATGGGATTTGTGAAAATAAATGTTCCAATTACAGGTAAAATGAGATACCTCGAAATCGGATTAGATGACGACTTTTTAGCAAAATTTTCAATTTTGTCAGTTCCTATTAACTTAATTATTGCGTTCATAACTACCAAAAGTGAAATTAATAATGGAACAATAGTTGTTACGAAAACCATGAATTGTGCACCGCCTGCTCTAAATAATCCCATGAAGCTATCAGCACCGCCAGCAATTACTGTGAAAATTTGTGACATTACACATTACCTCCTAAAATAAATTTATTTTTATGTGGCTAATGATTCCTTTATTTCTTTCTGTCCTTTACTTTCTACAGCCTCACCTCCCTTAAAAGTATTATAAGTTTTTATAGCATCTAAAATTGCTATTCTCATAAGTTTATTGAAACCATTTAAATCTTCCTTTGTTATATTTGAAAGGGACATTCCTTCAAGTCCTCTAAACTCTTTGACCCTTGCAAATACAGATACTCCTTGCATTTTTCTAGAAGAAACAACTATTCCTTCATCATCTATGAGTATTAGCACAATAGTACCGGCTTTAATGTACCCTTTTTTTCTACCTATAGCCACTTTACCAATTCTTCTTAGCTCTATATAATTTTTATTAAAATCCTTAATTTGCATCAAACCTAATATACCATTAGCGGTCCAAACAATAACGCCTAAAATTATTAGCAATATAACTGGGTTCATACTAAAATCTCCTTTAACAATAGATTTTTAAATTCATTATAATTTTTTAGCTTAGACATATTAGCTATAACTTGTTTGTTTTGTGCTAACTTTAGTAGTTGTTCATAAGTTCTAATTAATAAATCCTTATCTATGTTTTGTTCTGATGGAATCATTAATAATATAATAACTTTTACTTCCTTCCCATCCCAAACAGTATGATTTTTTAATACTCCAAAAGCAATAAGTAGTGGATTCACTTTATTGTTAACAGCATGAGGTAGCGCCACGTAATTTCCAAACAATGTATTTGATTTTAATTCTCTTTCAATTATTCTATTTTTAAATTCTGCATCAACTTCTCCCAGTTCAAAAAGCTTATCTATCATAAATTTTAAATTATCCATATAGTTATCTTCTTCTAAAACAAAGAAATGTTCTTTCTTTACCACAATACTTAAAATTGGATCGTTTGCTTGAAAATTATTTGCATTGTATTTTTTCAGATTTACTTTTGTCTGTATTGTTTTCTTTAAAGCATCATCATCGAATATAACATTAATCAGAATAATTGGAGTTTCAGTATCGAGCGTAATATCAACTGTCGTAAACACAATATCATATTGCTCTAATAATTCTTTTGTAAGCTTCATATCAGAATAATTGTCAATTATCAGATCTTTACCTAAAAGCTTTCTAAGTTTAATATTTAGAAACTGTGAGCTCCCAAGTCCTGTCCCACACACTAATGCAACTTTGTTAATTATCTCTCCCTCGTAACTATCTTGTTCAATATAACTTGCAAAATATATAGCCATATAAGCTATTTCATCTTCGCCAGATTTCAAACCATAAGTTTTTTCTATTACTTTGGCAGCAATCTTTGCCATTTCGTATGGTAGTGGATAACTTTTTTTTATATCAATTATAAGTTCATTTTTATTTTTGATGTTAAAAATTAATCTATTAAGCATAAAGTTCAAATGATATGTAAAATTTTTCACTATTACATTATCATATTTAATTGATACACCTAGATTTTCATTTATTTCATTAATAATTTGTTCTGCCAAAAGTTTCACACTTGACTTGATAACTATGTTGTTAAAATTTATTGATGCTTTTCTTCCTATTAATGGCAAGGTTATAAAAACAACTTCATGTTGATTGAAATTATAGCCAGTTATTTCAACTAATATTTTCATGATCTTTGCTGAGAGATTGTATTCTTCACTATCAATGATACTTTCATATTTTTCTTCTAATGTAGTAATACTCTTATTCTTATTCACTCTAGCTAACATTATCATAATGTAATTTAATGTTTCCATAAGAGTTTCATCTGACAGGTGAAATTTACTTATTTCAAACAATTCAACTAGACAAATTTTAGTTTCTTCATGATATTTATTGTTTATCATTGTTAAAGAAGAAGTTAAAATGGGATTCGATACTAATTTTTTACTTAGGTAATCCAATATAAACAAACGTATATTTAATTCATTTCCTTCAATTGTTATACCTAAATTCTGCTTTCCTTTAATTTTAATATCATATAGCTTAAACAATGCTTCAATCTTTTTCAAATCATTTACTAGTGTGGTTCTTCCTATATTGATTTCATAAGCTAGCTCGTCTATCTTTATTACCTTTTTTGACTCAATCAGTATTTGAATAATATACATCAACC
>DHIM01000338.1:23158-25753 GCA_002403785.1 Clostridium sp. UBA4746 | reverse complement strand
ATATACATCAACCGATCTTCAGGATTATTTAAAGTACTTAGGCTATTTTTCTGTAAACTTGTTTGAGCAATAAATTCATCAAATTTAGTTTGATTATGCACTACAATTCTATAACCTGCTTCCTTTATTTGAACTATCTCCGCAATATCATCCTGCATAATAATTTCATTAAGTTCCTTTATATAATTACGGATTGTCCTTGTACTTACTCCAACAAATTCTGCCAGTTCATCTAATTCATTAAATTTTTTGGAATTTACCTTTATTAAAACCTTTAATAATCTACTATCAACTGGAATCATTTTCATGTAACCTTACCTGCCTTTTCCTTATCTACAACTTTATTATATTATATTATCTTAATTTTATTAATACATACTTTTGCAATTCTGAAATGAAAACGTTGTACTAATGGTCTATCTTCAACTTATCCTCCACTAACCCCTCCCGATATTATTATTATATTGGATTAAGGTATAATTTGTCAAATTACATTAGACCCTGAATATCTAGCCTAAATAACATATTATATATATCAATATTATCTCTTTAAGTTAAGGTAATATACAGCCTTCAGTTTACTATTCCATCTGATTAAGTACCTTTATTATATATTTTTTTGTTGAACTAATAATTGTATTGTAATGACAATTTAATTATTGTATACTAATTTTAGGAAATTTTAAATATTCAAACAAACAGGTATTAGGTCCATGTATACATTTACAACTTTCAACGTATATTTAACTATGCAAGTAAAAATGCTTGTCCTAAAATTCCTAATGTAATATAAATGTTATTGCTTTATTAACCTATAAACAATAAAAAACCACAGATAAGATATTGGAGGAATGTTATATGATAAAAAAATTATTAAATGGTAATTTAGATGTAACCGCACTTGAGATTAAGGATGTTGTTGATATTAAATTACTTCAAACCTTTCAAAATAATTTTGCCACTGCAATGGCTATTGCAAGTGTTACAGTTGACAAGGATGGAACTCCTGTGACGAAATCGAGTTCCTATACAAGCTTTTGTATGGATTTTACACATTCTACTAAAATAGGAGATGACAGATGTGCATTGTCACACAAAAAAGGAGGCGAAGAAGCTGCAAGAACACAAAAACCATATATATATACTTGTCATGCTGGATTAATAGATTTTGCTGCACCTATATTAGTAGGTGATTATCTAATAGGAACCATTTTAGGAGGACAAGTCTTAACCTCCCATCCTGAAGAATCAAAATATAGAAAAACAGCAAATGAAATTGGTGTTAATGAAGAAGGTTATGTGGATGCAGTTAATAAGGTTTCTTTAAGTACTGAAAAAAATATAGCAGCCGCTGCAGAGGTATTATATATAGTAGCAAATTCTCTTTCACAAGCGGGCTATGAAAAGCTTAAACTGAGCGTCATGTCACAAACTCTTGCAGATAACTTTAGTCAGATATCTGCGACTATGGAAGAACTCAGTGCCTCTTCAATAACTGTAACAAATAACCAACATAATCTAAGTGATGAAATTATTAACGTAAAGAATATATCAATAGAAATAAATACAATATTAGATTCTATAAAAAGTATAGCAGATCAGACAAAAATGCTCGGATTAAATGCAGCTATTGAAGCTGCGAGAGCAGGAGATGCTGGTCGAGGTTTTGGTGTAGTTGCAACTGAAATAAGGTCTTTATCACAAAATTCAAAGGAAACAGCTGTCAAAATATTGGCCCTTACAAATAAAATACAAGAATCTGTTGATAAAACTATTGAAACTTCACATGCTACACTTGAAACTACAGAGCAACAGTCCGCTGCAATTCAAGAGGTTACTGCAAGTCTTATGGAAGTTACAACTTTATCTGACGAATTAAATGAAATGGCTAATCATAAATAAACTCAATAAAAATCGTTGTTACATATAATGTAGCAACGATTTTTAAATAATAATAAATTTATTCTTCTATAAAATACTTCATACTGACCTTTTTAAGTTCATCAGTGCTATACAACATATTGTAGTCTTTAATATTACTGGAATCTGCAATTTCTTTAACAACTTTTTCACATCCCTGCATGCTTCCTGCATGAACCATGGTAAAAACATTATATGGCCACTTTGGGAATGTAGGCCGTTGATAGCAATGACTAACCTGAGAAAATGATATCATGATTTTACTCACGTCACTAATTAGATCCTCCGGAACTATCCACACAACCATTGCATTTGCAATAAACCCAACATTTTTGTGATTTACAATAGTCCCAAATCTTCGTATAATACCACTATTACTAAATTCTTTAATTTTATTCATTAATTCATTTTCTGTAATTCCGAGTTCCTGCGCTATTTCTTTATATGGCTCTGACACCAAAGGCAAATCCTCTTGAATTTTACGTATAATACTTTTGTCTAAGGAACTTAACACATAATCACTCCTTAATATTAAATACGACCTTAATTTTGAATAAATTTACTACTGGTAGTTCAATTATATCTTCTATATTTGTTTTTATCTTAATGTCATTTAAAAACTCCTTAACATCACCAATTGTCGGTGCAATTACTGTAAACCACATATTGTATGAA
>DHIM01000338.1:11468-22953 GCA_002403785.1 Clostridium sp. UBA4746 | reverse complement strand
AACCACATATTGTATGAATGATTTCTGATATAATTATGTGTAACGCCATTATTACTATTTATAAGTTTTGCTACTTCAGAAATTCTATTTATCGGAACTTTTATAGCACACAGAGTACTATAGTAGCCTAATTTTCTTAAATCAAAAATCCCACCTATTCGTTTAATATATCTTTTATCCTTCATTTCCTTAATAGTATCAATAACCTGCTTCTCTGTAATATTTAATTCATTAGCAATCTTTAAAAAAGGCC
This sequence comes from Clostridium sp. UBA4746, assembly GCA_002403785.1. Classification (GTDB taxonomy): domain Bacteria; phylum Bacillota; class Clostridia; order Clostridiales; family Clostridiaceae; genus Clostridium_AD. The sequence continues at coordinate 22,700 of DHIM01000338.1, read as the reverse complement.
TAGATTCTATAGGAAAATTGGACTGGATTAAATTAAGCAAATCTTTACTTGTTTTATCCATTACTTTAAATTTCCAATTTCTTCTTTTGGATATGGACACCAGTCTTCTCCTGCCATATAGTCTCCATCATTATAATATGCTACGCGGGCACGGCAACCACCACAAGCTTTTTTATACTTGCAAACGCCGCATTTTCCTGTATAGTCTAAAGTTCTTAATTCTTTAAATATAGGATTACTTTTCCAAATTTCACTAAAAAATGTCTCACGAACATTACCAATTGGAAGGTTTAAATATGCACAAGGTTGTACATCTCCACTAGGACTTATAATACAATAACTGGTACCTGCTAAACATCCTCTGCTAAATCTAGGTTTCATGCCCATATCTATCGCAATCCTCATAAATTCAGGTGCACATGTAGGTTTTAATTCTATACTTACTTCTTTCTGTTTTAGCATTATATCTGTAAGTAACTTCTCATATTGCTCGGGAGGTAGTGACTCATTTTCAATATCTGCCCCTCTCCCCGTTGGTACTAAGAAGAAAAAATGGTGCGCTACTGCTCCCATTCCAACTGCGAAATCAGTTATATCAAGTATCTCGTCTTTGTTCCAATTCATTACTGTTGTATGTATCTGAAAAGGTAGCCCTACCACTCTACAATTTTTCATTCCTTTTACAGCTTCCCTCCATCCACCTTCATGACTTCTAAATTCATCATGCTTTTTAGAATGTAGGCTATCTAAACTGATTCCAACACCCATAGTCCCTGAATTTTTTAATTTTTGAGAAACTTCCGGGGTTATGAGCGTTCCATTACTCCCAAGTACTGGCCGCAATCCAACTTTTACTGCATGCTCTATTAGTTCATAAATATCAGGCCTTACTAAAGGCTCTCCACCTGAAAATACCATTATCTTAAATCCAGCCTTAGCTATTTCATCTATTAGTGATTTACCCTCGGTGGTATTTAATTCATGCTGGGCCTCAACGCCTGCATCTCTATAACAATGTTTACAGTACATATTACATTTATTAGTCACGTTCCATGAGATAATCATATTTTATGCCCCCCTAAATCATCTTTTTCAAAGCTGTTAGATTAACCCAATTTCGTCTTGTACACCGATTTCTTTATTACTCAAATAACAGGCAGGATCAGATGCCCAAAAATCTCCAGTTACTGATTCAGCTCTCGTTCTGAAATTACCATTACATACACTTAAATATTTGCATTTACTACACCTACCCTTAAGTAAATCTTTTCTATCCTTTAATCCCTTCATAATTGGGTTTGTAGTATCTTTCCAAATTTCTCCAAATGATTTTTCTTTAACATTTCCAAAAGTATATTGTGGTGTAAACTGATCAGCATGTACATTTCCAAGATAATCAACATTTGCAATAGCAATGCCCGATCGATTTCCGCCATTCATTTCCATTAATTTAAATATATTATCAGACAGATGAGGATATTTTTTTAGTGATTGCAAATAAAGGTAAACTGTATCAGCATGATTATCAACAGTAAGAATTTCTACTTTATCACCGAGCTCTACAGTTTTTTCCATAATCAAATTCATTGCAGCTCTGGACTCCTCGTGAGATATATCTTCTTTAATCATTTCGCTTCCACGTCCTGAATATACCAAATGATAAAAACAAACACGATTAATTTTTTCTTCTTTAATTAAATGAAATATATCCTCTATTTGATCATAGTTGTGGCTATTAATAGTAAACCTTACACCGACTTTTTGGTTAACTTTTTTACAATTTTCAATTCCACTTAAAGCTTTGTCAAAGCAACCTTTAGTACGTCTAAATTCATCATGTTTATTTCCAATTCCATCCAAACTAATTCCTACGTATCCTACTTCACTTTGTTTAATCCTTCTTGCAACATCCTTATCAATGAGAGTACCATTAGTAGAAATAGTGCTACGAATCTTGTGACTTCCTGCATGCTCAATAAGCTCAAACAGGTCTGCGCGTAATAAAGGTTCTCCTCCTGAAAATAATATTACCGGAACTTTAAATTCATGAAAATCATCGATAAGAGCTATAGCTTCTTTAGTACTTAATTCACCTTGATATTTTTTACTATCTGAATTTGCATAACAATGCATACATTTTAAATTACAAGTTTTAGTACAATTCCACACAACAACAGGTCCGCGACCATTACTAACACCATTTTTCTCTTTGTTAGCACCATTTATGTACCTTAATTTGTCTCCAAAATTTTCAGTCCCACACAATAATTTGGATACTCCGATCATATTTTATCTCCTCTACTTGTCAAATTTATCAAAAAATTAAAAAGGCATCTACCTACATGTAAAATTTTACAATCAAGTAGGTTATATGCGTTAATACGAAAATTTATGCTTTATAGTATCTATTTCTTTTTATATATACAATTAATTTTTAATAAAAAAAAATATGTTGCACATAATAAATTATGCTGATATATAAAATTTATCAAAGTATAAACTAAAAATAAAGGAGGCTAAGTTATGAAATTAATTGAGGTTGGAGAAACAGCACCCGATTTTTCAATAAAAGGTAATGATTATTCTAATGTGTGTTTATCAGATTTTAAAGGCAAACGAGTATTACTTTCATGGCATCCTCTTGCCTGGACGCCTGTATGTACAGATCAAATGAGAGCACTCGATAATAATTGGGGGAAATTCCAAACACTAAACACAATCCCACTTGGTTTTAGTGTAGATCCGGCTCCATGTAAGAAAGCTTGGGCAGCTGCACTACTTCTTCAAAATTTAATCCTACCTTCCGATTTTTGGCCTCATGGAAAGGTCGCACAGGATTATGGTATTTTTATTGAAGAAAAAGGTATATCACAGCGTGCCAATATCATAATAGATGAGAACGGTATAGTAGTATGGGTTAAAGTGTACCCTAAGGCCCAATTACCTGATTTAGATGAGATTTTTGAATTTTTATCAAACATGTAGATTGGACTTACTTCTTATATTAAACGTGTTAAAGCCTCATACTAAATCCTAGCATGAGGCTTGTTTTGATTTTCACGATATTTATGTATTATTCCTAAGACTTATGTTAAACTTTACGATGATATCTTGAGTTTTATATTCTTTAAATGCTAACTCAGCGTTAGCATTTAATTTTATCCTCAATTCTTTTATAACATCAATATTTTTTTCTATAAGACCTCTAATATCCAAAATATCACCACCTATATCGCACCATAATTTTAACTTTAAATTTCAGATATTACTACTTCAAGGATGTCTAATGCTTCATCAATCTCAAGCTTTGTTACATTAAGTGGAGGAAGTAATCTTACCACATTATTTCCAGCCGCAATTACAAGCAACCTCTTATCAAAACACGATTTACAAAATTTCTTTGTGTCTGTTTTTAATCTTATGCCAATTAATAACCCCATACCTTTTATTTCATCTATTACACCGTATTTCTCTTTTATTTTAAGTAATCTTTCTTTTATATACATACTTTTATCATCAACTTCATCTATAACTCCGCCATCTACAAGTTCTGTTAAAACTGCCTGACCAACCGCGCATCCAAGCGGATTCCCTCCAAAGGTACTTCCATGATCACCGGGCACTAAAACAGTTGAAGCTTTAGCATTTGTAATAGTAGCTCCTATTGGGAATCCGCCGCCTAGCCCCTTAGCTATACAAATTACATCAGGAATAACGCCTAATTTCTTATAAGCAAAAAGACTTCCTATACGTCCCATGCCACATTGCACTTCATCAAAGATTAATAAAGCATCAAATTTATCACATAGATCTCTTGCCTCTTTTAAAAACTCTTTGCTTGCTATATTTATTCCGCCTTCACCTTGAATTGGTTCTATTATTATTCCACATACCTTATCATCAAAGTTTTTTATTAAATCGTTAATGTCATTAAATTCTACTTTTCGCCTGTCTTCTATCAAAGGAAGGAAATCCTTTTGATACTTTTCCTGACCAGTAACTGAAAGTGCACCTATTGTTCTACCATGAAAAGAATTGTCCATATAAATAAATACATTTTTATCTTTAACATCTTTTAATGTTCCATATTTCCTTGCTATCTTGAGTGCTGTTTCCACGGATTCAGTACCACTATTGCAGAAAAATACTTTGCTGTGGTCGCAGTTATCTATTAATTTTTTTGCAAGCAACTTGTGGGGAGTATTCCAATAGTAATTAGAACTCTGCATAAGTTTACTACTTTGCGTGGTTATTGCATTTATTATAGCGGGGTGGCTATGTCCAAGGCAATTTACTGCAACTCCTGAGACAAAATCCACATATTCAATTCCATCGGTATCATAAATTTTACATCCAAGTCCCTTTTCAAAAGTAACATCATATCTCCCGTAGGTGTTCATCACACAATTTTCTTCCATTAATTTACTCCTTTTGCTGTAATAATTTTAGTTCCATTATTTTTAATTATATTTAATAATAAACTGTGTTTTTTTCTTCCATCTACCAGATGAACATTCTTAGTACCTTTGTTAATTGCAGCAACGCAACATTCAAGCTTTGGAATCATGCCACCATAAATAATACCTTTATTTATGAATTCCTTAGTTTCCTCTACAGTTATTGATGATAATAGAGTCGTGGGGTCAGTTATATCTGTATATACTCCATCTATATCTGTCATAATTAATAACTTTTCAGCTTTTAGCACACCACTTATAGCAGCCGCAGCATAATCTGCATTTATATTGTAGCTATTTCCTTCTTTATCAGAACCTACAGGTGAAATAACTGGTATATAATTACTTTTAAGCAAAGTAATTAATACCTTTTTATTAATATTAGTTACCTCTCCAACGAACCCTATATCAATTTTTTTGCTTCCTTCAAAAACAAACTTCTTTTTAGCTTGAATTAAATTACTATCTTTACCACTAATACCTATGGCATTTAATCCTCTAAGACTTAATATTGAAGATAATCTTTTGTTAACATTACCTGATAATACCATTTCTACAATTTCCATAGTGTCATGTTCCGTAACTCTTAACCCTTTTATAAACTTATTTTCGCCACCAGTTTTTTTGACCCACTTGCTAATTAAAGGGCCTCCACCGTGCACTATAACAACTTTTATGCCAGCACTTGTCATAAGCGCTACGTCTTCCACAAAGGCCTCCTTAGCTGCATCATTGCTCATTATACTTCCACCATATTTTATAACAAAGGTTTTACCCTCATATTTATTCATCTGCAAAAAATCTTTTTTATTTGAGTTATCATTTAATATATTCATTGTAGCCTCCAAACCAAATAATTAGTTTTCATTAATTGTACAACTATTTATATAAATGTACAACCGTTTGAATAATTATACATCAATTTGAATAAATATTCAATATAATATTGATTTATTTTTAATTTTATTGTATAATGATTTTTATTAATAAATTTCGAAGGCAAGGTGATACGATATGATTAAAGCAGGTATAATAGGTGCTACTGGCTATGCCGGGGAACAATTGGCATGGTTTTTATACAAGCATCCAGATGTTAATGTAGAGTTTTATGCTTCACATAATTATGCAGGAATGACGTATAATGAGATTTATAATAACTTCTATGGTTATATAGAAGATGTTTGTGTTAGCATGGAAGTGGCTATGAGCAAATTATCAAATATAAATGTTCTTTTTACTGCTATGCCCCATGGAAAAACTTTTAAAATAGCTGAGAAAGCATTGGCACTTGGTGTAAAAGTAATAGATTTAGGTGCTGATTTTAGACTAAAATCTAAAGATGAATATGAAGAGTGGTATAAAGTTAAACATGAAAGTGTAGACCTTCTAGCAAGTGCAGTTTATGGTCTTACTGAATTAAATAGAGAAGCTATAAAAGGGTGCAGCCTATTAGCTAACCCAGGTTGTTACCCTACAGCTACTATCTTAGGCCTTACTCCTCTTTTAAAAAATAATTTAATACTCCCAAATACTATAATTGTTGATGCTAAGTCCGGGGTATCTGGAGCTGGTAGATCTGCTAATATTTCTTCGCTTTTTACAGAATGTAACGAATCAATTAAAGCTTATGCAGTTGCTAGTCACAGGCATACTCCAGAGATTGAACAAGAGCTTAGTAAGGCTTCAAAAGGTAATGACATAAAGATATGTTTTACTCCTCATTTAGTACCTATGAATCGTGGAATCTTGTCAACCTGTTATAGTTCTCTTGCTGTAGACATAACTGCTGAGAAACTTATAGCTTTATATAGAGATTTCTACAAAGATGATTTTTTTGTAAAGATTCTTGATGGATTACCTGAAACAAGATGGGTAAGAGGCTCTAATTTATGTCATATTGGAATAAAGGTAGATAAACGTACAAATAGGGTAATCGTAATATCTGCTATAGATAATTTAATAAAAGGTGCCGCAGGTCAAGCTGTGCAAAATATGAATATTATGTTCGGAATCGAAGAAACTACAGGACTTGATATTATTTCTATGGCTCCTTAAAACTTTAAATTTTGAAATGCATTATATATTGTATTTCAAAATCCGAACTTATTCTTAACCATTTCTTAACGGAATATATGTTGTTAATTGATTCAACATTATATATAATAGCTCGCATAAATAATATGATATTGGGAGGTAGATACATGGACAAAATGTTCTTTGAAGTTAGAAGAGCTGTCACTAGTGACATTGAAGAAATACGGATACTTGCAAAAAAATCTTTTGAGCTGTATGCCGAAAATGCGGGAATCACAACTTTGGTTACACCTCTTGAGGAAACTTATGATGATGTATATAAGGCTATAGAAACTACCAATGTTTTTGTAGCTCTATCTAACGAAAAAGTTATTGGTAGTGTACGAATCAAAATCAAACCAGACCACACTGCTTATCTAAGTAGATTTGGTGTTTCATCACTGCATCAAAATAATGGTATTGGTAAAATACTAATGAATGCAGTTGATATCTCAATGATAGAATTGGGTGTTACCTGCTTATATCTTCATACTGCGTCTAGAATGTTTTCACTTATTAGATTTTATTATGGAAGATGCTTCTATATAGAATCAACTAACGATGAGCGTGGATATATTAGAGCACTGCTCTGTAAGGAATATAAATCAGAAACGGTTGAAAAATCCATAGATAATATTTGCTGTAAGATTGCAGCAATTTAAAGGGGCACTATACAAGTTATAGTACCCCTTTTTCCCTTCTTATAAACTAACAATTTGTAGTTTAAACTTGTTTAATTTAAATATATCAAATAAACCCATTTGCTAATCTACTTCTTGTATAAAATAGTTAAATAGTTAATGTGTTAAGCTAGTAGGATCAGGAGCTAATATTTTCCATGTATTATCTTCGTTTACGACAGTTAGTGTTGCTGCATGACTTACTACTGTTATTTTTTTAGTTTTTCTATCTGTCTCATTAAGCTGTAGTTCGTAGTAGTACTCTTTTGTTTTAGCTTGTGTATCTGCGTTATTAAAGTCTTCTTTTATTGTTATGCTTTTAATTTTTACTAGAACGTTACTTTTATATGCATTAAGTACTCTTTTATACGATAGTCTTGAAGAGGTAAATGAAGCAAATGATAGGTTACTTAAATAGGGCTTAAATTTATCTGTAATTGCTATATAAGTAGTGTCTGTTAATGGTATTTCTTTTGATGGTCCACCTTTTAATGATGCTTTATAATAGTCGTAATCTTCTTGACTTACGGTATTGTACGCTGTTACAAAGTTTTTTACTGTCATGTAACCAGTAGATGGCGCTGGGTGCAGGATAGTCCTTCCGTTAAATAGTGCTATTCCTATTATTGCTAGAATAAATATTACTTGTATTGCTATATCTCTTTTTTTCATTGTTAACCTCCGTATATATATCATACTGTGATGTAGTTTAAATACTTAGACAATAAACCTCTCAATTTACTCCACTTGCGTTATTAGCTTCCTCATAATATCCTTTAGTTTTAATTCTGTAGTATCTTCAGTAGCTATAATTATAATAATCTTTATGCAATCATCAGATTTATCCCATTTATAACCTTTAATATCCAATATAGCACCCTCAGGTACGTATTCTTCAATGTCCATTGCTATTTCTTCTGCTAGTGAAAGATATTCTTCAAATAATTCATCTTCTGTTAAATCATCTAAATTATATTCACCTTCCATTAGGTCATTTAAAGTATTTATTTCTACACTTAAATTGAATGCTAATATGTCATCTCTTTTTGAACCTTTGCTCATGTCCTTAACTACTTTAAATTCTGTATTTTTATCAATTATATCTTTTATTTCATTACTTTCAACCATTTTATTATTAAATTCTACGTACATTTTTACATCTCCTTTTGGTGTTATGTTTCTCTCTAAGCACCTACATATCTAAAATCTAAAAATCTCCATAAGCTCTTCTTTTGTAAGTTTACCCAGAGCATCGCTATTAGTTAGTTCTCCTGTTATTACACTATCTATCAAATCTTTTTTATTCTCTTGAAGTAAAATAATTTTTTCTTCAATAGTTCCCTTAGCAACTAATTTAATTACTTCAACTACATTTCTTTGACCAATTCTATGAGCTCTATCTGTTGCTTGATTTTCTACTGCTGGATTCCACCAAGGGTCAAAATGAATAACTAAATTAGCTGATGTTAAGTTTAGGCCTGTCCCCCCTGCCTTTAGTGAGATTAAGAATACTAATCCATCACGACTGTTATTAAATTCATTTACCAGTTTAATTCTGTCCTTAGATTTTGTTTTTCCATCTAAGTAGAAATAAGGGATTTCTATTTCCGTTAAATTCTTTCCTATATTTTTAAGTACTGACGTAAATTGGGAAAATAACAGCACTTTCCCCTCTTGATCTACATGTTTTTGAATAAGCTCCGTTGCAATTTTTATCTTCCCACTTCCACCCGTATATTCATCAACTACAAGTGAAGGGTCTAAACATATTTGCCTAAGCCTAGTTAAATAAGAAAACACCTCTATTTTACCCCCATCATTATTTTTCATTTTATCCCGTGCGATCTTAATATAAGATTTATATATTGACTTCTGAACTGTTGTCATCTCAACTAAAAATTTCTTTTCTATTTTATCTGGCAATTCTTTAAGCACTTCTTTCTTAGTTCTTCTTAATAAGAAAGGTTTAATTAGCGATTTAAGTTCTCCTAAATTGCATTCCTTTTTATAGACGAATTTTGATTCAAAAACTTCTTTGGTATATAAATACTCGGGCATTACAAAATCAAAGATAGACCAGAGCTCCGTTAAGTTATTTTCAATAGGAGTTCCTGTTAAAGCAAATCTTACCTTAGATTTAACTTCTTTAATTACTTTTGAGTTTTGTGCCAAATAATTTTTTATATTCTGTGCTTCATCTATGATGCAATAATCAAAAACAATGTCTTCATATAACTTTATGTCCATTCTTAAAGTACCGTAGGTCGTTAGTATTATATCATACTCTTTTAAGTTAGTAATTAATTTATGCCTTTCATTCTTTCCCCCATGAACAATTGCAACCTTTAGAAAGGGCGCAAATTTTTCTAATTCTGCCTTCCAATTATAGATAAGGGATGTTGGACAAATAACAATAGAATTTTTATTTTGCTCGGATAATATAAAAGCTATTATTTGAATAGTTTTACCAAGACCCATCTCGTCAGCCAATATTCCACCAAACCCTAATATGCTTAAGCTTTTAAGCCATTTAAAGCCATCAATTTGATATTCTCTAAGTGTAGCATTTAAATTCACTGGTAGACTTATATCTCTATTATTTATATTGGCGTAGGTATCTTCTACTTCCTTTAAGAATTCAACTCCTTTAATAAATTGAAGGTGCTTTTCTTTTATCATTTCATCTAAGTATAATGCCTTAGCTTTCCCTAAATGCATTAAACCAATTTCTATTTTTTCATTTGTATTTAATACACCTATTAGATCAAAGAAATTACTAACTCCCTCGTCTTCAAAATCAAGAAAATTATTATTCTTTGTTTTATAAAATCTATTATTTTGCTTGTATGCAACGAATGCATCATTTAGTTCTCCATTTTCAATATCATATATTTCATAGGAAAAATCGTAGCAGCCATCCTTGTCCTTGATTTCTGCTTTTATAGCCTTGGAATCATATATTTGCATGTGTTTAAGGCCATTTCCAAGTGTGACATCTCCAAGGGAATGTAGATTGTTTTTACTTTTACTTAAAATGTCAAATAATTCATCATCGCCACCTATAAACAATAATCTCTCATTTCGTTTTATAAATCTAAATTTCTCTAGCTTCATAAATATTTTGTCTTCTTTTTCATAGTTACGTACAATGTTATTTTTATCCTTCTTTAATAGATTAATTCTCTTATTACCATAAATAAAGTTTATATCGCAATAAATATCACTACCCATCTTATAAATATAAAACTCTACTTTTACAAAATTCGCCGCAAAGTTTTTAACCTCTTGACTTATATTTATATTGCTTGAGATACTACTTAGAAATGCAATAAGTTTATTATAGTTCTCTATGTCGATATGGTACAAAATTTCACCATTTTCTTTTAACTTCTCACATAAAACAATATACTTTTTAATTTGATTTTTAGACGGTAGATATAACTTCCACTTAAACAAATATACATTATTTTGATTATTCAAAGATACTGGAAACTGCTTATGTGTTGTCAGAACAAAACAATTATCTCTTATTTTCAATGTAAAGCTTAGTGGTAAATCATTATTTAATATTGGCGTTTCAAACTCAAAACTATCATAGTTTAACTTAATTTTATTATTATTATTATTAATTCCATCTAGAAAAGTTCTCAAATTCTTAGGCTCAATTTTTATTTTCTCTTTACCTATTGCATATTGCACTTCGTAATATGTTGGCCCTTTTGAAACTTTACGCACTAACTTTATAATATTGTTTGTGACTTTTTCATCTAAATTATCGTCTTTAATTTTATCTAATTTCCCACTTTTATAAATATTTTTTTTTGTAGTTACGTTAAAAAAGCTGTATGCTGTAGCTGTTAAATGGCTACACATAAATAAATAACCTTCAGTAGAAAGTTCTTTGAAATCCTCACAAGTACATTTTATACTATCTAATTTTTTCTTTAATAAATCTATTTTTATATACGTGTTTAATTCACTTGATTTAGTACTATTTTTGACGCATCCATAAATATGATATA
>DHIM01000338.1:10831-11265 GCA_002403785.1 Clostridium sp. UBA4746 | reverse complement strand
TCCATAAATATGATATAAATCACCTATTTTTTTCGCCTTAATCTTAATAACTAATCCACTATTAAAAGCCTTTTCTCCTTCAATTCTCATTTGATTAGAAGATGATTCAAATAATATACTTTGTAACTCTTTTAACTTCAAAAAATCACCTCCATTTCAATAATACCTCTAAGATAACTAGAATCATATTAACTGAAATTTTACATGTTTTAATAATTATAACATGTCCCAACAAGATAGAATAGAAGTCAAATAAGTCAACTTTATGAACAATATATGACTATTTTAAATTTTATAAGCATATATATATATTATGGCGCTGTTTCTTCCACGTTTTGTATATTAACAGTGACACACATTTGCCACAAACACATAAACGTGCTACAATACTATTAAAATTATTTGGCAACCCATATATTGGTATAGACATACAT
>DHIM01000338.1:0-10626 GCA_002403785.1 Clostridium sp. UBA4746 | reverse complement strand
GGTATAGACATACATGAATCCCCTACTTCTCATGCATCTTTTGAGAGTATTTTTAGACGTATTATATTTAAGAATACTGTAACTTGGGCATCTGACATAAGCAGTTAAGCATCTTTTAAAAATAGACTATAATATTAAATATCTATTTTTTAGAGATGCTTTGTACTGAAATCTATAATAGGAGATGGTTATTATGATTAAATTCATAAAAAATAAAAGAACAAGAATTGCAACTGAATTAATGCTGGCAACAATAATTGCGACTTTAAGTATTTATGTATGTATTATAAGAAAAAATATCACAGTTGTTGTAGATGGGAGTCCAATTAAATTAGTAACTTACCAAAAGACTTTGGGTAGCGCATTGAAAAAATCTAATATTAATATAGACGTAAAAGACAAGATTAATAAACCTTTAAACTCAAAAATAATTAACAATGGCATTATAACTATAAGTCGCGCTGTAAATATTAAAGTCTTTGTAGACAATAAAGAACTTAATATAAAGTCTGCTGAAAAAAATGTTACTCTAATGTTAAAATCACAAAAAATAGCTATAAACTCTACTGATAAGGTTTCACCCTCGGTTCAAACGAAGTTAACTAAAGACATGAACGTTAAAATAACAAGAATTAATACAAAAACTATACAACAATCAAGTCCCATTGATTTTAATACAGTTTTTAAGAAAGATAATAAACTTTTAAAATCTAAAACTAATATCTCCCAAAATGGAGTAAAAGGCGAAAAGAAGACTACTTTAAATGTAACTTATGAAAATGGGAAAGAAAGAACTAGGAAGGTTGTTAAAGAAACTTTAGTTAAGAAACCTCAGGATAAAATTATAGTTCAAGGCAATTTAACTGCTATAACCTATTCAAGAGGACAATCTTCAAAAGCAACTGCAAATATTATTAATATAAAATCTACTAATAAATCTAGTTCCAGAGGATCATCAAGTGCTTCTGGAAAGATTATTTTTGTCAAATCCACTGCATATTCGGCATCAAATGGAGCAAGTACAGCCTCCGGAAGGAAGACTGTACGTAATGCAGGTGGCTATAGTACAATAGCTGTAGACCCTCATATAATTCCACTAGGAACGAAGTTATATATTGAAGGTTACGGTAATGCTATCGCCGCTGATACAGGATCTGCAATACAAGGCAAAGTTATAGATTTATTTTTTAATACCAATGCAGAGGCATGTAATTGGGGTGTAAGATACCTAAAAATTCACATATTAAATTAGTTAAGATGTTATATATGATATAAAAAATCTATAAAACAAAAACTGTCACGGAAACTATTTCTGTGACAGTTTTTGTTTTATAAATTATATCTTATAACCATTTTTCATTTACAATTTGCTTTATATATATTAATTAATAAATGATACCTGCGAGCGAGCAATTTTTTTTATTGTAAAATTTTGAATAAAATAGTTCATTATGTTATTCTATGAATGTAATAAAATTAGGGGGGGTAATAATGTGTCATTAAATGTATCATCTGTAATGAAAAAGTTTGGTGATAAAACTGCAGTAGACAACCTTTCTTTTGAAATTGAAAATCCAGGTGTATTTGGCTTGCTAGGCACAAATGGTGCAGGAAAAACTACTACGATAAGAATGATTTTGGGAATACTTGAAAAGGATAGTGGCAGTATTGAGTGGAATGGAAAACCTGTTACAAGGGAAAGTGTTAAATTCGGATATCTACCGGAAGAGCGAGGCTTATATCCTAAGGCTAAAATAGTAGAGCAACTTTCATATTTCGGAAAACTACGAGGTATGGATGGGTCGTCAGTAAAAAAAGTCATAAGCTATTGGTTTGACAGGCTTAAGGTTTCAGAATACTCAAACTCTACAGCAGAGCAATTATCTAAAGGTAATCAGCAAAAAATCCAACTGATAACGGCGCTACTACATGATCCTGAATTAATTATTCTAGATGAGCCTCTAAGTGGACTTGATCCAGTTAATGCTGATTTATTTAAAAGTGTAATTTATGAACTGGTTGAAAAAGGTAAATTTATTATAATGTCCAGTCATCACATGCAATCCATTGAAGACTATTGTCAAGATCTTGTAATATTAAAAAATGGGAAAACAGTTCTTAATGGCAATCTAAAAAAAATAAAGGCCAGTTATGGAAGAACAAATCTTACAGTAAATACTCAAAATGAAATAGACGATCTTATAAAAGACCAAGGCATGAATCTTATATCAAAAACCGCTACTGGATACGAGTTTAAAATTAAATCTGATGAACAGGCGTATAATCTACTTGAAAAAATCATAACATCAAAAATAAAGCTTAATAAGTTTGAAATTCGCGAACCCTCTCTTCATGAAATATTTATTGAAAAAGTCGGTGAGCGATAATGAAAGAATTTTTCACTGTTTTAGGTTATACTTTTAAAGAAAACTCCAGAAAAAAATCATTTATTATTTCAACTATAATTACACTTATTTTAACTATTTTAATAGTTAGTTTACCGGCTATAATTAAAAAATTTGACAATGGTGATAAAAATACACCAAAGCAGCAAACAGGGAGTTCCAAGAATAAAGGAACTATCTTTGTAGTTGATTCTAAGAATATTTTAAAAGGAAACATAGATAAACTTGGTACGATTTTTTCCAAATACGAATTTAAATCCCAGCCTGCTAATAATATTAATTCACTTAAATACAAAGTTAAAGAAAAAGATAATAATTCTCTTCTAGTTCTAAATGATAAAAATGGTGTACCTACTTTCAATTATTTTGTTAAACAATCTGACAGTGGACTTGATCCTGATGAAATAAGTCACGTTATAAAAAATATGTTCGTAACTAACTTATTAACAAACGCTAAAGTATCTGATAATGTAGCTCAAATGGTTCAAACTGATATTTCCTTTAATATTAATGAACTCGGAAAATCAAAATTCAACAGTTACATTTCAAGTATTATTATAAGTATGCTATTGTTTTTTGCAATTTATTATTATGGTTATGGGGTAGCTATGTCTGTAGCTTCTGAAAAAACTTCAAGAGTGATGGAACTCCTTGTAACCTCAACAAAACCATCAAAAATTATTCTTGGAAAAAGTGTTGCTATGGGGCTTCTTGGTTTAATGCAACTATTCATGGTTGTATTTACTGGCATATTGTCCTATAAATTAACTTTTTCTGGGGATTTCGCAATAGTAGGTCACTCATTTAATTTTTCTAGCTTCACGTTCTTCAGTATTGTAATGATAATTCTATACTTTGTATTAGGATATTCCCTATATGCTATGATGAATGCTGTTGCTGGTGCTACTGTTAGCAAGGCAGAAGATGTTAATTCATCTATTATGCCTATATCCATGATATCGATAGCTGCCTTCTATATGGGATACTTTTCACTCGGAGCTCCTGGTGGAAAGGTAGCCATCGTATCATCTATCATTCCATTTTCAGCACCATTTTCCATGCCATCTAGAATCTTAGCTACAGAAGTACCCTTTTGGCAAATTTCAGCATCTATACTCTCTTTAATATTAACAATTATTTTTATAGCTTGGATATCAATAAAAGTATATTCCTCTGCTATACTTCATTATGGCAAGCGTTTAAAAATAAAAGACCTAATAAAAATATCAAACAGAAATAAATAGTAACTACCCTTCTTCTTGATTTGACATATTGAACTAGGTATAGTAAAATTCATAAGTATAAAACCTAAATAAGACAGTTCTAAACCATCCTGTCTATAAACAAAACTAGGACGTAACTACCGTTTTAGGTAGTTTTTTTTGTTTGAGGGATGTTTATTCCCTTTTTTATTCCTTAGGAGGATTTATTATGAAGAAAATAGGTTTAACAACTACCGTACCAGTAGAGGTTCTCATAGCAGCAGGTTATACCCCTGTTGATTTAAACAACATATTTATAACTTCAAATGACTATATGAAATATATAGATATTGCAGAAAGAGACGGTTTTCCTCGAAGCTTGTGTACTTGGATAAAGGGGATTTATGGTGCCTGTATACAAAACGGCATTAAAGAAATAGTAGGAGTTGTAGAGGGCGAATGTTCTAATACAAAAGTCCTTATTGAGGTTCTTCAATTAAGAGGAATAAAGGTTTATCCATTTTCCTTTCCACACAGTCACAAAGCAGAGGATGTAGAACATGAAATAAATAAATTCATGAATGTCTTTAACGTAACAATAAATGAAGTTGAAGTGGTTAGGAAAAGACTAAACAAAATCCGAGCCTTAGTTAAAGAAATTGATGAATTAACATATATACATAATAAAGCAACAGGCTTTGAAAATCATCTATATCAAGTAAGTGCAAGTGATTTTAATGGTGATATAGATGCCTTTGAAGATGATTTAAAAAAGACTATTTATGATATCAAAAATAGAAACCCATTAAATAGAAAGCTACGCCTTGGATACATAGGGGTTCCTCCTATGACTTCTGATATATATGAATTTGTTGAAAATCTTAATGCTAATTTTGTGTACAACGAGGTTCAAAGAGAATTTGCATTCCCAAGAGCTGTTAACTCACTAAATATATATCAGCAATATTATGATTACACTTATCCTTATGATACGCAGTTTAGAATTATAGAGTTACAAAAACAAATTGACGAAAGGCACCTAGATGGAATAATTCACTACACACAAGCATTTTGCTATAGAGCAGTAGCAGATATTGTTTTAAAAGAAAAATTAGATATCCCTATATTAAATATAGAAGGAGACAAATTAAATTTTCTAGATGCAAGAACAAAACTTAGGTTAGAAGCCTTTCTTGATATGTTACTAGATTTAAAGGAGGCTAAAAAATGCGAGTCTTAGGAATTGATCTTGGAAGTCGTGAAGTCAAAATAGTTTTAATGGAAGACAATAAGATAATACATTCGATGAAAGTAAGCACCATGAGCTTTTACAGAAATTACTGCAGTTATGATGGCAAGATTATTGTTAATTTAGAGAAGCTTGATATTAAACAAATAGATAAAGCGGTGTCTACAGGTTACGGAAAAAACAACACTGACTTAGCAATGTTTACACCAATAAATGAGATAAAAGCCCATGTATATGGAGGATTCTATCAAACAGGCTTAAGGGATTTTATACTTTTAGATGTCGGTGGACAAGATGTTAAAGTTGTGAAAGTGGAAAAAGGCATCACGACTGACCTGGAACTTAATGAGAAATGTGCTGCTTCATGTGGTAGATATTTAGAGAATATGGCAAATGTACTAGAAGTATCTCTAGATGACATGAGCAAACATTACGAAAATCCTATAGAACTTAATTCAACCTGTGCTGTCTTTTCCGAATCGGAATTAATTGGGAAAATAGCGGAAGGTATAAGTATAGAAAGTTTGTGCTCTAGTGTAAACTACTCTTTATACAAAAGGCTCCAACCTCTTTTAAGTAAATTCAAAGGTAAAAAATTAATTTTAACTGGCGGTGTGGCGAGTAATATTGCAATAAAAAGATACCTTATGAATGATTATGAAGAAATTGTATCTATTAAGGAACCACAATTAAACGGAGCCATTGGCTGCTGCTATTATGCAAGTAAATTTTTATAGAACTACAAATTTGAAAACAATATTAACTAACTTAACATAAATTTAAGGAGGGATATCCACATGTATATTTTAAAATCAGAACACAGCTTCGATAGTGCACATTTTCTTTCTGGCTATAAAGGAAAGTGTGCGAATATTCACGGACATAGATGGAAGGTTGAAGTTGAAGTACAATCAGAAACCTTGGTAAAAGGCGGTCAACTGGACGGTATGATAATAGATTTTGGTGATTTAAAGAAAGATGTTAAATCTATGGTAGACGCATACGATCATGCCTTAATTATACAAGTAGGAAGCATGAGAGATGAAACTTTAAATTGCATAAAGCAAGATGGCTTTAATGTGATCTTAGTTAATTTTAGAACAACAGCAGAAAATTTCGCAGAATTTTTCTTTAATATAATGAAAGAAAAAGGATACAAAGTAAATCGAACTACTGTTTATGAAACACCTACTAATAGTGCATCATATGAAGAAAGCGAGGCACATTAAAGTGAAATTTAAAGTAGTTGAAAAGTTTGTAAGTGTTAACGGAGAAGGTCCCTTATCTGGTCAACTTGTAGTATTTATAAGATTTGCAGGTTGTAATTTAATTTGTGGCTACTGCGATACAACTTGGGCTAATAGAGAAGATGCAAATTATGACTTAATGACATCTGATGATATATATGAATATATAAAATCTACTAGCATTCGTAATGTAACTTTAACTGGTGGTGAACCCTTATTACAAGATGGACTTATAGATCTCTTAGAAATTTTGGCTAAAGATGCAACGCTTCACGTTGAAATTGAAACAAATGGTAGTATTTCACTCCGTAAATTTTTACTTATAGATAATCCTCCAAGTTTTACTATGGATTACAAACTTCCATCAAGCAATATGGAAGATAAAATGGATTTAAACAATTATAAGTACTTAAGTAATAAAGATACAGTTAAGTTTGTGGCAGGTAGCATAGATGATTTACAAAAATCTAAATTCATAATAGATAAATATGAGCTTTCTAATAGAACAAATATATATATTAGTCCAGTATTCGGGAAAATTGACCTAGAGGATATTGTAGAATATATGAAGGATAATAAAATGAATGGTGTTAATCTACAAATGCAACTTCATAAAATCATTTGGGATCCAAATAAGAGAGGTGTTTAAAATTATGGCAATTGATACAAAAGCAATTGAAGAACATATAAAAGGTATTCTAATAGCTTTAGGTGATGACCCAACAAGGGAAGGTCTTATTGATACACCGAAGCGTGTAGCTAAAATGTACGAAGAAGTATTTGCTGGCATGTGTTACAGCAATGCTGAAATTGCAAAGATGTTTAACACAACATTTGTTGATGACTTAATAGTTAACGAGGACTCTCGCGATATAGTTATTATGAAGGATATTCAAATTTTTAGTTATTGTGAACATCATTTAGCCTTAATGTATGATATGAAGGTTTCAGTTGCATACGTTCCTAATAAAAAAATTATTGGTTTAAGTAAAATAGCAAGAATAGCTGATATGGTAGGTCGCAGATTACAGCTTCAGGAAAGAATAGGAACAGACATAGCTGAGATTATGCAAATGGTAACTAACTCTAACGATGTGGCTGTTATTATAGAAGGTGAACACGCTTGCATGACTACTCGAGGTATAAAAAAACCAGGTACTAAGACATTGTCCACTACTTTTAGAGGAAGGTTTAATACTGACGTAATTATAAACAATAAATTAATGATGCTTTATACTAAATAAATAATGTCTTATACTAAATAAAAGGAGCGTATATAAAATATGAATAAAGAAAAAGCAGTAGTCGTATTCAGTGGTGGACAAGATAGCACTACTTGTTTATTTTGGGCGTTAAAGAAATATAAAGAAGTTATAGCTGTCTCTTTTGATTATGGTCAAAAACATATATTAGAACTTGATTGTGCAAAAATCATATGTAAAGAGCATGGCGTTGAGTTTCACGTTTTAGACTTAAATCTGCTTAATCAGCTAGCCCCAAACTCATTAACAAGAAAGGATATGGAAGTTGATAAAGAGGCACCTAAAGATAGTGTTCCTAATTCCTTTGTAGATGGAAGAAACTTATTGTTTTTAACCTTTGTAGCAGTATTTGCAAAACAAAGAGGCATAAGCAATATTATAACCGGAGTATCTCAAAGTGATTTTAGTGGATACCCAGATTGTAGAGATGTGTTTATTAAATCCTTAAATGTTACATTAAACTTAGCTATGGGCTATGACTTTGTAATAGAAACCCCTTTAATGTGGATTAATAAAGCGGAAACTTGGAAAATGGCTTATGATTTGGGTGTACTTGATGTAGTTAAAGAGCAAACATTGACTTGCTATAATGGAATAAAAGGTAATGGTTGTGGGGACTGCCCTTCTTGTAAATTAAGAAAAAAGGGTTATATAGAATTCAAGGAAAAATATTTGAAAACTAATAGATAAAGCAAGCTGTTATTACATTGCTTTGCTTTGTAATAACAGTTCATTTATTATAGAATGTATTTCTTTCCAGCTGTAAACCCTAACTATATTATCGTTTAATGGCTTTTGATTATAATTGGTATCTACTAAAAGAACCTTGAATCCTGCAGTAGACAGTTGAACTGCATTATCATAATTGTCTTCAATAAACACATTGCATTCTAATTCTCTTGCTTTATCCACTTTATAATGGCTACCTAAAACGAACAAATCATCATATGGAATTTCATTTCTCTTTAGATATAAATGAGTTAACATAGTAAGTTCTTTTTCTCTTGCTGTAACAAAATATATATTATGAATCCTGCTTAGTCTTTTTATTACACTCTGCACATCTTCGCGAAGTTTCTGGTTTGAATGTATTTCAATTTTATTTTCTTCATAGAATTTCTCATATTCTTCCGGCTTAATACCCATTACCTCATGGATATAGTATTTAGTTACCTGTTCCTCTTTTATTTTTTTATTAAAATACTTATTAGTCATATTAAGCCAGTAATAAGCATCCGTTATTGTTCCGTCAATATCAATACAGATATTTAAATTTTTCATAGTATTTACACCTCTCTTGTACTTTTATTATATGCTTAAAAGGTTAAGAACGCGTTAAATATAGATTATGATTTGTTTAAACATTGTATATTTCAATACAATTCGTAATAATCCATTACAGAAATCTCTTCAAATCCACAAGATTCATAAAGGCTAAGTGCATTCTTATTTTCCGTAGCAACCTCAAGGAAGATATTCTCTACATCTTTTCTATTTAATATATCCAGAATAGAACTTAAAATTTCTCTTCCATATCCCCTTCCTCTAAATTCTGGAAGCACTCCAAGACCATAAATAAAACCTTCATTATTAGTTATACTAAGATGAATTTTGCCTATAATCTTTCCCTTTATTTCAGCCATATAGCTAATAAAATTATCTTCTAGCTGATAAGTCGGGTTTTCTATGCCTGTCACAAGGTCTTTTTGGGGGGCTCCAAAATAAATAGAAGTTTGCCTATCAATTTCAGACGCATCTTCACTAGTTGCCACTCTGAGTTTAATGACATAAGAAAGAGTAACATCGGATTTTTTTTTACTTAAACACATTTTATACTCTGCGAAGTCATATTCAGCTTTAATTGTATTTATAAAGGCCAAACCTGAAATAGATCTATGGTCACATAACGCTAAAACCTCTAAATAGATTGTTTTTTGCCATTCCTCCTTGGCAATTGAGAATAGCCTTCCAAAAATTCCTTTTCTGCGAAATTTAGGATGAACCATACCACTTATTTCAACTGTGGTGCCTCCGAAATTACATAATCCTAGATAACCCACTAAAATTTTATTTTCATAATATAAAAACTTGGTCATAACTTTATTTTTTACTATATTTGATTTTTGGCGCATTTTAAAATCAAGTTCTAATTTTAAATTAGTTTTTTGTTCTTCCAAGCAAATAATCTCCAGATTCTTAATTACTTCATATTCTTCTTTGTTTAGTTCTTTCTTCATAATTATATTATTTCGATAATTATCCATTGTTTTTCCCCCTAATCACAAAAGTATTGGTTAAAATATAACCAATACTTTACTTTAGTTCATTTTAATTTAGTTCAATATAAAAATCATATGTATCAGCAATTGATACATATGATTTATGTGTTTCATTTCTATTTTTAAATTTTCCTCAAAAACATTACTATATATAATAATTCTATTAAATTCTACTTCTGCTTCTTTTATTATTCTTATCTCTAGATATAACCATCCAGAAATGTCTAAGAGTATGTAATCCCTCATAAAGAAACCCTGTTTTACAAAAGAAAATCTCATCCTCTTTTGTTTTTGTCTTATGTTTCAATGGATATTCATTAAGATTTCCTGAATAAAAAATATATTTTTCCATAATACCACATATATCTGTTGGTGTTATTCGGTAAGATTCTAATGAAGTAAAATTGACTCCCCCTTGTTTTAGGGCCTCCATAACAAATTCAGTACATATATATGTCTTATAAACAACATGTTTTTTATTAAAAATAAGCCCGATGGCTTGAATAAAATTATAGTAATATACTTCAGCATCATTATATACATCATATATAAATTTACTTATTAATTCATATTGTATAACCGTAACAGGTATACGGTATACAATAATCGGGACATCTTCCTCGAGCCCTATGGTAAGAGTAAATGAACTTTCACGCACGATACCACCTATAAGAGGATTGCTAACTGTAAGTCTTGAAAAAGAATACATATTGCTTAAATTCTTATCTAAACTGATTGATGCATGATTATATTTTTCTTTTAAAAACCTTCTTATCATCTTCCCTGTAAAAGTCGATGTTCTTGAAATAACAACATAAATGTACTTTTCCATTTTGCTTCTCCTCGCAACCACCTAAATATAATAGAATTAACTTTTAAGTATCAATAACAATATTACTTCAAACAAAAAAGCAAAAATAATTACCCATAAATAATCATAATATTGTTTTAGTATTGTTTTCTTATTATTCATTTTTTATGT
>DHIM01000199.1 GCA_002403785.1 Clostridium sp. UBA4746 | reverse complement strand
ATTCCACATTGCTTTCTTCTAATCTCTGTTTC
This sequence comes from Clostridium sp. UBA4746, assembly GCA_002403785.1. Taxonomy (GTDB): domain Bacteria; phylum Bacillota; class Clostridia; order Clostridiales; family Clostridiaceae; genus Clostridium_AD. The sequence continues at coordinate 5,317 of DHIM01000199.1, read as the reverse complement.
TCAAGTTTTATTATTGATTTAACTGGCTTGCTTTTATTAATTATATATTACTTTTTATAATAATGCAATGCTTTTTATCTGATTCTTTATTCATTTTATACAATGTTTATGCATGTAAAATACTCAAAGCTTACTAATCTAATTGATTTTGCTCTGTTTTGGGCAATAATAAAATTTTAAAGCGCCCTTAGCATCATAGTTGGCTAAGGGCACTTCCATTTTCAACTTAATATTTTTTAAATTAATAAAATAAATCATTGTTATTCTTTCATTAATCTGCCATATTAAATACTTCTAAATTTTCACTTACTATATTTTTCTTCATAAGATCTACTAACGCCTTTGCAGTGTCTAGTGATGTTAATACCCCCAGTGAACTCTCAATAGCAGTTCTTCTAATTCTAAAACCATCTGTTTTTGAATCATTTCCTTTAGTAGGGGTATTAATTACTAAATCAATCTGCCTACTCTTTATTACATCAATGATATTAGGAATTCCTTCTGTGATCTTTTTAACCTCTTTAGCATCAATACCATTGTCTCTTAATAACTTAGCTGTACCTTGCGTTGCTATAAATTTGTAATTAAGTTCATTAAAACCTTTGGCTATATATAAAAATTCTTCATAATCCTGAGGATTTATTGTTGCCAAGATAACCCCTTTTTCTTTTTTAACTTTCATTCCAGATGCAATAAATCCTTTATATAAAGCTTCTTCGAAATTTCTTCCTATTCCTAGAACTTCGCCCGTCGATCTCATTTCAGGTCCAAGGCACACCTCAACCTCAGGAAGTTTCTGTGTTGAAAATACCGGAACCTTAACTGAAACTAATTTAGGCTCTTTGTAAACTCCACTTCCATACCCGAAATCCTTTAATTTTTCACCTAGCATAACTCTTGTGGCAAGCTCTACTATGGGAACTTTACTAACTTTACTGATATACGGAACTGTACGGCTAGCCCTTGGATTAACCTCTATTATGTATAATTCATCTTTAAATTCTATAAATTGAATATTAACCATACCTATTACTTCGAGTCCTATTGCTATCTTTTTCGTGTATTCTAATATTTTTTCTTTTATGTTTTCTGATATATTCTGGCTTGGATATATTGTAATACTATCTCCAGAGTGAACCCCTGCTCTTTCTAAATGCTCCATAATGCCTGGAATCAATATTTCCTCTCCATCACAAATAGCATCAACTTCTATTTCTCTTCCTAATAAATATCTATCTATTAAAACTGGATTTTTCTTATCCTTAATAAATGCATTTCTTAAATAATGTTTTAATTCTGTTTCATCATAAGTTATTTCCATTCCTTGTCCACCTAATACATATGATGGCCTTACCAAAACAGGATACCCTATGATTTTAGCCTCTTTTAACCCCTCTTTTAAATTCCAAACTGCCTTTCCCTTAGGTCTATTTATATTTAATTTTTCAAGTAGTGCTTCAAATTTTTCTCTATCCTCTGCTGCATCTATCTGCTCAGGCTTTGTTCCATATATGGATATATTTTTTTCATTTAAGAACTTAGCAAGTTTAATAGCAGTTTGACCTCCAAATTGAAGTATAACTCCATCTGGTTTTTCTTTTTCAACAATATTAAATACTTCTTCCTCTGTTAACGGTTCAAAATATAATTTGTCTGAAATATTAAAATCTGTACTTACGGTCTCCGGGTTATTATTTACAATTATAGTTTCAATTCCTAGCTTTTTAAGGGCAATTACGCTATGAACTGATGCATAATCAAACTCAATTCCCTGTCCTATTCTTATTGGACCTGAACCAATTACCATAACCTTTTTCCTATTACTTACTTCAACCTCATCATATTCATCATAAGTTGAGAAGTAATATGGTGATAATGCTTCAAATTCTCCCCCACATGTATCTACCATCTTATACACGGGTTTAATATTCAATGTATTTCTCAATTCATAAATTACATTCGGACTTACGCTCAATAAGTCTGCAATCCCTTTATCTGAAAATCCCTTTTTCTTTAATAACTGTAACCATTCTTTATTCATATCTAGAATGGTCGATTTTTTTATCTTTTCCTCCTCATCTACTATCCATTTGATTTTGTTTACAAAAAAACTATCTATCCCTGTAATTTCTGAAACTTTTTCCACTCTATAATCACGGCGGAGCATCTCAGCTAAATAGAAGATTCGCTCATCATCAGCAGCCATTACTCTTTTCTTTAGTTCTTTTAAGCTTTTCTTTGCTAATGAATCATATTGCAGCGAATATTGTCCGATTTCTAAAGAACGAATTCCCTTTAATAGAGCTGCTTCAAAATTACTTCCTATAGACATTATTTCCCCTGTAGCCATCATTTTTGTACCTAAGACTCTATTAGCCCCATCAAATTTATCAAAAGGCCACCTAGGTATTTTAACAACTACATAGTCTAGTGAAGGTTCAAAACATGCATAAGTTTTTTCTGTTACTGCATTTTTTATTTCATCTAATGCATATCCTAGTGCTATTTTAGCTGCTACTTTTGCAATGGGATATCCTGTAGCTTTCGACGCTAGTGCTGAAGATCTACTTACCCTTGGATTAATCTCTATAACTGCATACTCAAAGCTAAATGGATCGAGTGCAAGTTGAACATTGCAACCACCTTCTATGCCTACACTGTTTATAATATCTATCGAAGCACTTCTAAGCATTTGGTACTCTTTATCAGAAAGAGTTTGGCTTGGGGCTACAACAATGCTATCTCCAGTATGTATTCCCACAGGATCTATATTTTCCATATTGCATATGGTAATACAATTACCAAGGCCATCTCTCATAACTTCATATTCTATTTCTTTCCAACCTTTAATGCTCTTTTCTAAAAGAACCTGTCCTATAGTACTTAATTGTAATCCTAATTCTAGAATTTCAATTAATTCCTCCTCAGTTTCAGCAATTCCACCTCCACTGCCACCCAATGTATATGCTGGTCTTACAATTACAGGATAACCAATTTCACTTGCAAAGCTTAGTCCGCTAACTATATCTGTAGCAATTGCACTTTCTACAACCGGTTGGTTAATTTCCTGCATTAAATCTCTAAAAATTTCTCTATCTTCACCTTTTTTTATAGCTTCTATAGAGGTTCCAATTACTCTTACATTATATTTATTTAAAATTCCATTATCAGATAATTCTACAGCTAGGTTTAACCCCGTTTGTCCTCCCATACCGGCAAGTAAACTATCTGGTCTCTCCTTTGCAATAACCTTTTCCAAAAATTCTATAGTTAAAGGCTCTATATAAACTTTATCAGCAATCTCTTTATCGGTCATGATTGTTGCTGGGTTACTATTTACAAGTACAACTTCTACGCCTTCCTCCATTAATGCTTGACAAGCTTGTGTCCCAGAATAATCAAATTCCGCAGCTTGCCCTATTATTATTGGCCCTGACCCAACTACTAGTACCTTTTTAATGTTCTTATCTAATGGCATATGAATCCTCCCAATGTTATTTATTTGAATATATTTTATGCATACATATATTTTCCTGAATTAATACTAAATCAATAATTGTTTTAAACCTTTCCTATGTTAACGAAAGAAATTTGTCAAAAATCACGTCTATATCCTTAGGTCCTGGACAAGCCTCTGGATGGAACTGAACACTGAATATTGGAAGAGTTTTATGTCTCATTCCTTCTATTGTTCCATCATTTACACTTACATGTGTAATCTCCATATTTTCAGGTAGTCTACTTACGTAATATCCGTGGTTTTGCGATGTAATATAAACTTTATTTCCTTCAATATCTTTAACTGGATGATTGCAACCTCTATGTCCAAATTTAAGTTTTTCAGTTTCCCCTCCAAGGGTTAATGCTAAAAGTTGATGTCCTAGGCAAATTCCCACTACTGGCTTTTTACCTATTATTTTTTTTAGCGTCTTAATTACCTCTTTTAAATCCTTTGGGTCTCCAGGTCCATTTGATAAAAATACTAAATCTGGGTTAACTTTTAATATCTCTTCTACCTTAGCATCTGCCGGAAATATTGTTAATTTGCAATTTCTCTGCTTAAATGAACGCAATATGTTTTCTTTTATACCAAAATCCATAATAGCTACATGTTTCCCACTACCTTTTATTGTGTAGCACTCTTTTGTTGTAACCTTCATCACTGCATCTCTATTATTGAAATTGTTTAATTTATCCTCTATTTCAGTTTTGGAAAGTTCCTTTGTAGCAATGATACCTTTCATAGTACCATTTTTCCTAAGTATTTTAGTTAATGCTCTTGTATCAATTCCTTCAAGTCCTATTATTTTATTCTGTTTAAAATATCCCTCAAGCTCCATTTCGCATCTAAAGTTATTTGGATAATTACATTTTTCTCTAACAATAAAACCTTTCACCTTAGGAGATTTTGACTCAACATCCTCTAAATTAATTCCATAGTTCCCAATTAGGGGGTATGTCATAGTTACAATTTGTCCATAATAGGATGGATCGGTTAAGATTTCTTCATAACCTGTCATACCTGTATTAAATACCACTTCCCCAACACTTTCCTCTAAATATCCAAACAGATTCCCTTCAAATATTATACCATTCTCTAATATCAACTTGCCTTTCATATTATATCCTCCTTAGATTACATAAAAGTATATATCTCCCTAATATATTAATAAAGATAACAAAGCGATTATCAAATTAAAATAATCACTCTGTTATCCTTCTTAATATGTTAATTACATTTATTAACGAAACAAAAAACATATTTACAGTATTATTGTGAAAATCAATAACTGCATTACATTTATTAGTATTAAATTCGAAATTTGCAGAACAAAAAACACATGCCATAATAACTATACTCCTTTCTAGCCTCACAGGACTAACTTAAAAGTGTACTTCTCTTTTTTACATTTTTTTATTTATATTGTTTTATATTTATAATTTCTTTTCATTCTAATTTAAATTTAATAATTTGTCAATGCATAAATATAATTTTTTATTGCAACTTTATTCAGCTTCAACAAAAAAATAACTGTATCTATCATTATTTTTATTTCATTTTAACACATCCACCCCATAGAATAAGCCAAAAGGCAATAATATTAAAAAATAGTAATAACAAATATAAGAACTAAAATATAATCTTTTCTATGTATAATTATACTAAGTTCTTTCATAATATATTTTCCTTATATGCATGAAAAGCTACATTAATGACAATTCAAAACGCTGTTCATCATTCATTAATTATTTTAAGATAAATATATTAATTATATTTTTCTAGATTATTTTATAAATCCGTCTCTGTATAATATAC
>DHIM01000081.1 GCA_002403785.1 Clostridium sp. UBA4746 | reverse complement strand
GTGGGCTATTTTACGCTTACTTAACTATAACTAACATCATTTTAAATCTCTCATTAGCTTCTAATCGATGAGGTATATTGACTGGCATTAATATTAATTCACCCTCCTTAACTTTAACATGCTCATTATCTCCTATTGTTATTGTAACCTGCCCTTTCGTTACATATACTAAGGCATCTCCAGGCGCTGAATGTGCACTTAGTTCTTCTCCTTTATCAAAAGCAAATAATGTTATATTAACGTTACTAGTTTGCGTTAGTGTTTTACTCACAACTTGTTTTTCTATATATAGTACCTCCTCTTTTAGTCCTAATTCCTTTGCAACTTCAATATTTTAAAAAAATTTTGCATTCATCTTTCTTCCTCCTCATATCTTTAAATTATTTTCACATGTTCTTGCTTTCCTATGACTCTATTCTATATTTATTTTAGCTATAAAAATATGATTTAAATCAAATTTTAAAAATAATAAAAAGGTACATCAATTATTATTTGACTGGACTAAATTAGTGATGTTATGATAATAAATGGTAGCTAGAATAAAAAACAGATACAATTTTGCATCTGTTTTTTATTTTTTATCTATTTAATTGTTTTAGCATAGTTCCAAGCTGATTAATATAGTCTCCATATTTTGCCCAATCTCCACTTTTTTGAGCATCAAGTGCTTTTGTATATAGCTCATTTGCCTGCTTAATTAGTTTGACTTTAGTTGGGCTTAATGTAGCAGTAGTTCCTGGTGTTCCCGTTGCGCCTGGAGTTACAGTATTTGGTGCCTGATAATTAAATATCTGTTCTAAGCCACTTTCAATATTATCAACCATCAATAGCTTATTGTCATAGGAAATTATTATCTTTTTCATTTCTGGAATACTATTTGCACCACTTGCCCTTAAATAAAGAGGTTCAATATAAAGCAAGGAATTCTTTATTGGTAAAATTACAGTGTCTCCATACTGTACTTGAGATCCACCCGTATTCCATAAAGATAGCTGTGCTGAAATTGTAGTATCTTGACTTATCCTCTGCTTAAAGAGGTACGGACTGTAAACTGTTGTTTCTGCAGGAAATTTATTTAGAAACAGTTTACCGTAATTTACTCCATCCATTCTAGCCCCTAAAATTGCTGCCATGTTATCTTTTCCCTTTATGTTAAAATATTGTTGCAATATCATTTCTTCACTGTTTGTTCCTGGTAATTTCTCTACAAGATATGGCGGAATAGTTGTTTTAACTTCACCACCTACAGCGTTTGCATTCTTAGAAACATCCCAAATATCTTCCCCATTATAAAACACTCCAGGATCAGTTACATGGTATTTTCCGAGTACTGCGCTTTGAATATTAAATATATCAGATGGATATCTGAAATGTGCTTTTAAGTCAGCAGGAACTTTTGATATATCTTTAAAAAGCTTAGGATAAATTTTTGCATAGCTTTTCACAATTGGATCAGTTGAATCTGCCATATAAAAATTTGTAGTTCCATCATAAGCGTCAATTACAACTTTAACTGAATTTCTAATATAGTTTATTCCATTTTGAGGCTGTGAGTACGGATATTGGGTCGATGTAGTGTAAGCATCAAGTATATAGTATAATTTTCCTCCACTTATAACAACATATGGATCTTTGTCATAAGTTAAAAATGGAGCTATAGACTTTGCCCTTTCAACTATATTTCTATTAATAAGGATTTTACTTGTGCCCTTAATATCCCTAGATAATAGGAAATTTAAATCCCCATTATTTATTGCAAACAAAAGTTTATTAAATAAATTCATTTTGATTCCGGCTTTTCCAACATAATTTGTTACTGTGTTGACTCCACCTTGAGGATAATCAAATTCACTCACATTAGTATTTACTAATGCATACTGATTTGTTTGTTCACCAAAATAAATTCTCGGATTAGTTAATTTAATATTTGTACTGTTTGCAATAGGCATATCTTTAATTACAAAATCAGGCTGCCCTTCTGATGTAACAGCATTTACTTTACTCATTACAACACCAAAACCATGAGTGTAAATCATGTGCGTATTCTGCCAAGTACTTGGTGCCAATGAATTTGAGTCTATTTCTCTTGCCGCAAGAAATACCTGACTATATTTATTGTTTATTTTATATCTATCTACGTCTATATCACTAAAATTATAGTAATATCTTAATATTTGAACTTGATTGTAAAATTCAAGTGCCTGCGTAGCTGAATTTATTCTAATGTTATCTACTGTCTTCTGATTATTTGAAATATCTTGTTGTTTCAAATCATTTTTTACATTAAAAGCTGTTGTAGTGATATTCGCTATATTAAAGGCTTTCTTTGTAAAATTAATATTATTTTGAATATATGGTTTTTCAAGTTCCTTTTCATTTGGTTGTACAATACTGTTTTGAACTACGGTTGCTGATATTACTTCTACAAAACTTATTAAAACAATAGCCGAAACCGCAATTATTATAGGCTTAACCTTTGATTTTAAAACGCTTATAAATATTACTACGCCTGCAATAATACATGCCACAATCAATATTTTATAGAATAGTAGTGTTACATGAATATCTGTGTAGCTTGCACCGTATGCAACTCCCCTAGGGCTATACACTAAATTAAATATATTTATAAGGAATCCAAGCGAAAGAAATAGTGCTATTAATGAAGATATTATTGCAATCTGTCTTCCACCAAATATAATGAGTCCCTTTCCAAGTCCTTTTAAGTCTTCAAAAGGATTTGGTTTTCTCGATACATTAAAAGTATCCTTTGCTTTAATTACAAAGAAAACTATTACTTTAATAATAACTAGGAGTACTAATAGTGTCATTATAGCTCCATATAAGGATTCAATTAAAGGAAGTTTGAATACATAAAAAGATACATCAATATTGAAAATTGGATCTTTCGTATTAAAACTAACTGCATTTATGAATTGGAGAAGCATAGACCAATATGTAGATGCAAAAGTAAAAGACAATACAAATGAAACAATTAAATCACAAGCTATGAAAATCTTTTTTTCAAAAACTCTTTTCTTGGCATCTACCACCTCTACAACTTTTTTCATGCGTAGAATACTCTTTCTTATGCTCTTATAGTATATCCATATACCAAGATAACTAAGGATAAAAATAGGTATCATAAGCTTTAACACAGCAAGTATCTTTGTTAAATATACTGAAATGTAACCCATTTTATTAAACCACTCAATATTGATAACAAATTGAACTATGTTGCCTAAAGAAAATAAGCATATAATTAGAATTATTATTACAGAAGATAAAACAAACTTTTTTTTCTTATTCATAAAATCACCTCTTATACAATTTTTCATATCAACCTAGCTTTGATTGGGCATTACCTTTGCCATTTTAATTATATTGTTCCATATCTAATTTTCTTATTCCGTACACCTCATTTATCAAATTCTTTATCAGCAAATATATTACTATATAATACTTTATTATCCATTATTAACCTTCCTTCTTAAAGAAATAATATCATCTGCGGCAACTTTTATTATGAATGCTTTATGTAATTCTTCATCCATCTTCACATTAATTACTTTCATTTATTCACATCCTTTCAACTTATCTTATATATATATTATATCTTATATTTATGCATATTTATCCATATTAAAAAATTAATTTATAAATTAATGAAATTTCATTCCAATAAATGTAACTAGATTACGCTTATCTGCATGATTAAACCAAATGAAGCACTCTGGTTATCACTGCTATAAAAAAAGATATCCGGTCTTACAGGCACTTACCATAACTATTTTAAACAAATAAAATTTTCTTATTTGCTTCATAAAGCTGTTTTTTGTTCATGAGATTTACCCTAATACCAATATTCAACAAATAAGCTTAATTTCCTTTTAATTTTGTGTGAAATAATAAAACTCCGAGATATTGTTCCCAGAGTATATTACTATTCTTTAATTTTACAAAAACAGTGTAGTTTATAGACTAATGCAGTACTTCCATATATGTCTACTCAATATATTTTGTCTTCTTCTGAATATATTTCTTTATTTGATAACCCTTTATATTCAAGGTAATAGTAAAAAGTTACAGAAAGTAACTTCTATTTCATAGCTATATTGGATTTGTATAGGCCATATATTCAACTATAAGCGTATCCAATTGCTGGCTTATACTTAACTTTTCTATATTCACTTCACGTTCATCAATTGTACAGCACATTTCA
>DHIM01000367.1:3704-4664 GCA_002403785.1 Clostridium sp. UBA4746 | reverse complement strand
ACCTTATTGTTGGTGGCGTAATTATTGTAATTGTATCAATTGCAATAATTATAAATATAGTACAGATTAAAAATTATAGAATTGTAGCAGCCGAGCAAATAAAAAGTGCGAATAATAGTCAAGAGGCTTATGAATGTTTAGCAAAAGGTGAGGCCGATATAGGAATAAAAAAACTAAAAGAAACTAACCCAAGTAATATAGAATTAGCAGAAGCATATTTTATATCAAACCAGTATGATAATGCAATAAATACTAACAAAGATTATGCGAAAAAGGTTGTATCAAAGTTATATGAAGATAAGGAAGAGAAAAAAATACTAGACCTCAAAACAAAAGATAGATATATAGAAGTTGAAAAAGAAATTTTAAGTTTCGATAGAAATGCTTTATTGCTTGATAAAGAAATTGTGCAAGATAAAGAACAGTTGTTAAGAATCGCTAATGTTTTCTTGAAAAATAATGACATAGCAAATGCAAAAGGAATAAATACCAAATTAAATAATGAGTCATTAAAAAATGAAATACAAATATCTGAAAAAACAGTAATAGATAAGGCGGTTGCAGATAAAGCTAAAGCGACTAAAGAAGCTGCAGCTAAATGAGAATTAAAATAATTAAATTTGTAATTGGGTTAATTATTTTTCTTTTAGTTGTTATGATGGCTATTTTTGGAAATGGGAACGGTGGATCTACAGGAAAAGCAAAAGTTCCTGAAAAAATATCAAGATGGAGACCTATAGTACAAGAATATAGTGAAAAGTACAAATGTAGTGATTATGTAGATTTTCTATTAGCTTTAATGTTTCAAGAAATTGGAGAAACAGATACACTTGATGTTATGCAAAGCTCAGAAAGTATGAACCTTTCACCTAATACAATAAAAGATCCAATACAAAGCATTGATTCAGGAGTCAAACATTTTAAAAGTGTTCTTGATTATGGAAATAGTAAAGGTGTTGA
>DHIM01000367.1:0-3529 GCA_002403785.1 Clostridium sp. UBA4746 | reverse complement strand
TATGGAAATAGTAAAGGTGTTGATTTCAAAACAATAGTTCAAAGTTATAATTTCGGTAGTGGATATGTAGATTATATAAGTAGCAATGGTAAAAAACATACTAAGGAGCTTGCAACTAGCTTTTCAGCGAAAGAAGCGGCGGTATATGGATGGAGTAGTTATGGTGATGTAAATTATGTCGATCATGTAATGAGTAAGATGGACAAGCCAGTAGAGGGTGCAAGCAATACAAACTCTGCATTAGAAGGAAGTGAATATGCTGATTTAATGAAAGTAGCTTTAAAGTATGAAGGCCAACCGTATGTATTTGGAGGAAGTAGTCCATCACAAGGTTTTGATTGCTCAGGCATAATTCAATATGCATATTCACAAGTAGGTATTAAATTAAATAGAACAGCACAAAATCAATTTGATCAAAGTACAATAATTCCATCAGGTGAAGCAAAACCAGGTGATTTAGTGTTTTTTACAGGTACTTATGATTGTCCTGATTATATTACGCATGTTGGTATATTTGTGGGCAACAATAAAATGTATCAAGCAGGTGGGTCTAGGTTAGGGTATATTGATTTAACTAAACCGTATTATCAAGAACATTTAGTTGGAATTGGAAGAATAAATAATTAAAGTGGGTGGATCAAATGCAAAAAAAAATAATTTCAATTGTAATAACATCAATTGTAATAAATTTAATATTTATATTTGTGGTAATTGGTCAAAAAATAGATGTTAAAAATAAAAATGATGAAATAAGAACATTAACTTCTAAAAGTGAAAATTTAAATAAGAAAGTAAAAGAATATGATACAAATAGTAATACTCAAGCATTATTAACTGATGAGAAAATAAAAAATAATATAGGTAATTTCATTGATTCTCAGTTTAATTATACTAACAAAAATTATAAAAGTCGATTTGAAAATATAAAAAAACATGTAACAACTGACGTATACAATGCATTAAAAGGAGCGGGAAATATAGAAGCACCGACGACGAGTATTCAAAGTAAAGTAGAAAATTTAAATATTTATTTAACAACAAATAACAATCAAACAATTACCGCATTAGTAAATATTACGACAACATATTCAGTTCAAGGAGTTGAAGGCAAACCAATAAATCAAATTTATGAACTGGAGTCAAAAGAACAAGAAAAAGGTAAATGGATGATAACAAAATGTACTTTAATGGGTAATTTCCAACCATATTCAACAAATAAGTAAGGAGTGAGAAAATGAAAAAAATAAAATTCTTTTCTTATTTAATAATGACTTTGATGTTAGAAATAGTTGTTTTATGTGTATCAGTTGCAATATCAACACTTGAACAATATAAAGTTAAAAATATGACATCTGAAATAATGAAAGAAAGATTTTCAAATTTATTGTTTCACCCAATTAGTTCAATATCAGAAATGATAAGTGAAAAAAATTCAGTTCTAATTATTGGAACTATAATAGTTTTATTATATATGATTTATATAATTTATAAATCATCAGACAAAGACATTTACAAAGTTGAAGAAAAATATGCGGTACATGGTTCAAGTCGGTATGCTAATAACAAAGAAATATTTGTCAAAAATGAAACAATAGGTGTTCCAGTAAAACAGATGTTTAAAGATTTAGAAAGTGGCATGAAAATAAGAAGTGAAAACATTGAAAAGAAGAATGAGGTTAACGATTCTTCAACAAGTGGTGGTATAATTCTAGGAATAAAAGACGGCAAAGTTTTAATTCAGCCAACTAATTCAAAATTACCTAACCGAAATCATTTTGTAGTTGGGGGTCCGGGTTCTTTAAAAACTCAAAGTTATATAATTTCAAATGTTTTGCATGAAAAAGAGTGTTCAATTGTAGTAACAGATCCAAAAGGTGAAGTTTATGAATTGACCGCAGAAGTAAAACGGAAACAAGGCTATGAGGTCCACGTAATTAATTTTGATGATATGAGACTTTCAGATAAATACAATTGTTTTGATTATGTAAAAAAAGATAGAGATGCAACAACAGTAGCCAATACATTAGTCGCAGCAAAAAACAATCCCAAAAATAAAGATATTTGGTACAATTCACAAGTAAGTTTATTGAAAGCATTAATTTTATATATTATATATGAAATGCCAAAGGGAAACAGGAATGTGATAGGGGTACTAAACTTTTTACAAGAGTTTGACCCTGAAGCGGATGAATCAGGAGTAAGCGAACTTGACGAACAATTTATGAGATTAGAAAAAAAACACCCAGCACGTAGAGCATACGAATTAGGTTTTAAAAAATCAGTGGAAAAGACAAGAAGTAGTATTATGATCTTATTATTAACAACTATAGGAGATTATGTGGATGAAGAAGTTGCAACATTTACAGAGAGCTCGGATTTCTATGTTGGAGATATAGGAGAAAGAAAAATCGCATTGTATGTAATAATTCCAGTAATGGATAGCACCTGGGAAGGACTTATAAATTTATTCTTTAATCAAACTTTTCAAGAACTTTATGCGATTGGTGCTAATAATAATACAAAGTTACCACAACCGGTTATATTTTACTTAGATGAGTTTCCCAATTTAGGACGTTTTGATGATTATGAAAGATTCTTAGCCACTTGCAGAGGATATGGTATTGCTTGTTGTACTGTTTTACAAAACATAACTCAACTGCAAGATAAGTATGGTAAAGAACAAGCAGAATCAATTTTAGGGAACTGCGGCGTTAAATTATGTTTAGGAAATGTAAATGATACAACTGCGGAGTATTTTTCAAGGTTAATAGGTAAATCAACAGTAAAGGTCGACACTGGGTCAAATTCAAAATCACGAGGACAAAATGGGTCAAGTTCATCATCCGAAAATTTTTCTTATACTGGTAGAAATTTAATGAATGCGGATGAAATATTAACTATGAATCAAGATGAATCTATATGTATTATAACTGGAAAGTATCCAATGAAATTAGAGAAAACAAAACAATTTGAACTTTTCCCCAATATAACTAGTAGGTATAGAATAAGTCAAAAAGATTATACAAGAGCAACAGAAAGAAAATTCGAAGGATGAATAGGAGGTAATTATGGATATAGGAGCTTCAATTAATAAATATTTCCTAAGTTCTATAAATCAAGTTTTAGAACAAGCAGCAAATTTCATTGCAAAAATACTTTTTGAACCTAAAGAAATGCCGGATTTTTTTAAAAAAGTATATTTAGTTTTTCTTGGAATAGGTATAACAATAATGGCTTGTATTATAGCATTTAAAATAATTCAGTACCTGGTAGATGTGAGTAATGACCAAACACAAGCAACAATATGGGAAATAATCACTAGGACTGTTAAAGCCTCTTTTATGATCGTTGCAGCTCCAACATTATTGCTGTTAATAATAGGAAAAGTAGTTTATCCACTCGGAGATTATATGTTTAAAAATGTGTCGAAAGATTTAGCATCATCAACTGGTAAATATATACTAAGCATTGGAGGTTTATTTTCGCAATCCAATAGTTTTGTACTTATATTAATGACTTTATTTATAAC
>DHIM01000280.1 GCA_002403785.1 Clostridium sp. UBA4746 | reverse complement strand
TTTTTTATCATCCTTTAATACAAATCTCATACGGGTTGCGCAATGAGATACTGCTACAATATTTTCTTTCCCCCCAATATGTTCCAATAACTGTTTTGAGTCTTCTGAAAACTTACTCATATAAAATCCCCCCTATAATTATAATTCCTGAGCTCTAACCTTTTAGTACCTAAAAAATTAACTACAACTTATATACACTAGTTGTTTATAAACAAATCAGTACTTGTATATACAAGTTACTTATATGTTTATTCTACCTTGTACATACAAGTTAGTCAATAGGTTTTGAAAAATAATGTAAACGATTTTAAATTATCTTTACTTACAAGATAAAATGCAAAAAAAATCGCCTTATCGGCGACGTGCAAAATCAGAAAACACAAAACGGTCTGGGCGATGACGAGATTCAGTATATTCAAATTGAGTTCCATCACTTAAATGTACATAATTTTTAACAACTACAACAAAATTATAAGATTTCATATCTAAATTTAATTTATCCCTTGAAGTAGCAGTTTCAACTTGAATAAGCTTATTAGCAAATCCTATTTTTATATTCAAGTTTTCTTCAATATATTCATATATCGATTTCTCTCCAATTTCTTTTGTTAGATTCCGTATTACATCCTTTAAAAAATAATTAATATCAAAAATTATTCTCTCATCTTCTAAACAACGTACTCTATATAATTTATAGGCTACTTTGCCTATCTCTAAGTTGCTTTTTTTGTTTATAACTTCATCAATTACAATTTCCTCAAATTTAGTTACTGATGTTATAAACTTTTTTTTATTAATTTCACTAGCTTCCTTAAAACTAACTAACCCACCAACAGAAAATGTAATAAAATTATTTTCTAAAACAAATACACCTTTTCCATGAAGACTATTAACAAATCCTTCCTCAGCTAGCATTTCCAAAGCCTTTCTAACAGTTCCTCGACTTGCACCATACTCTTTACAGAAATCATTTTCTGACGGAAGTTTTTCCCCTGGTTTATAAATTTTTTTAACAATATTTTCTTTTATACTTTCATATATATTCGTATATAGTTTTTTCAATTTCTTCCCCCATAGCATACTATATTGCATAGCTTGTTTTATTAAGTTATTTTTTTAATAATTTTTAATGTTCATCTATAAAATTATTAAGCTGTCCATGCCATTCATCTGGTTCAAAAGTCCCCGGAATTGTATCCTCACCAAATAAAAGGTCTACTAAATATCTTGGGTTCTTTCCCCCTAAATATATTGATTTAGAGCAAGAAACACAATAAACAACAACATCGCTTGCATATTACCTAACTCACTATTTAAAAAGTCCAACACTTTTCTCTTTAGATCTGGTTTGTAAATCATTAATGCACACCCAGGTGCAAATACTTTTTTCATAACACCTTCCTACCAATCTTTTAAAATTTTACAAACTAATATTTATTGTTTATTACAGGTCTAATTTCTTATCTATTAAATATGAAGTGAGCATGAAAAATCCAATAAAAGTAAAAATATCAAATATACTACTTGCTATATTAATATTTAATGCTCCACCTGAGACTGAAAATTCAGAACTTAATACATCATTAGAAGATAATGAAAAATTACTTAGGTTAAGTGTTTGAGGTAATAGGGTTGTAATTTTAACTGATAACCAACTTATTACCATTGATAAAATTATAAAAATTATAAAAGAACCTATTTTACCTAATTTTTTACCTTTCAAAGCCACTTTTCCAATAATCATACAGAAGTATATGATGGTTAAGAAAGAAATAATCATGTATATATAACTAATTAAATAATATATTATTTGATTTATTTTAAATTCTTTAAAAAAACTAAAAGATACTTTGTCCGTAACCGTCAAATAATTCATCAAAACGGATACAAAAACAACAAATGATATTTGTATTAAAGCAGCTACAAGTCTTGATGCCATTATTGACATCCCCGATTGTGGAAGAGTAAATAATAGGTATCCTGAGTCTTCATACAAATACTTGCTCATAATTTTTAATGATGCTATAAATATTACTATTATTGCTCCAATAGTTAAGCAGGCAGATAATCCAGGTACTGCAACATCCCATGTACCTTTTTTCGTCATAAGAAGCAGGTTAGCAATTATAACTGTTACACATATACCAACTATGGTCAAAAAATTTGCTCTTAATTCATATTTTACAAGCTTAAACATTATTGAAATACCTCCCTATACAATTCATCAATTGATTTTTTTCTAGTCGTTCGTAACTCTTCTGCGTTACCTTGCAATATTATCTCCCCATCAGATATAAATGCTACCTCATCAAAAATTCGTTCTATATCATTTACAAGATGTGTAGTAATTATCATGGAACTATTTTCACTAAAGTTACCGACTATTGCATTCAATATTTTTTCTCGAGCTACTGGGTCTACTCCACCAAGTGGTTCATCCAGTATATAAATCTTAGCGGCCCTTGAAAGTACCAATGTTAACTTTAACTTTTCCTTCATTCCCTTTGATAAGCTTTTCACAGTACTATTTTCGTCAAGATTCATAAACTCAAGTAATTCCTTTGCCTTTTTTACATTGAAATCATTATAAAAGTCCTTAAAATACTTCACTGCATCCTTTACTTTCATCCACTTTAGAAGATACTCATTATCAGGCAAATATGAAACTACAGACTTTGTATAAACACCAGGATTTTGACCATCTATCAATATTTCCCCTGAAGAAGGATGCAATATACCTGCTGCTATTTTTAAGAAAGTAGTTTTACCACTACCATTAGGACCAAGAAGTCCTACAATTTTTCCTGGCAATATATTTAAGTCCACCCCACGTAATGCTTTTTTATTTATATACGATTTGCATATTTTCTTTGATTCTAGTATGTTATCCATTTTGTTTTACCTCCATAGTTTCCTTGGAAACAAATTTAATTATTTCATTTGATGTAAAGCCTAAGCTTATCATTCTAAGTATAAATGAATCTATAACTTCCTTTGCCATTTCCTTTTTTAAATCATCTACCATATTTTTTTCTTCTCCCACAAATGTTCCGGTGCCTCTTTGAGTATAAACAATTCCAAGTCTTTCAAGCTCCTGGTAAGCTCTTTGAAGTGTATTGGGGTTCACCTTTAAATTTGTTGCCATTTCTCGTACCGACGGTAATTTATTCTTTGATTTTAGCTTTCCTGTAACGATGTCCATTTTTATGAAATCCATTATTTGTAAATATATAGGAGTTTTATCATTAAATTCTTTATCCACAATTTCATCTCCTTTCAGAAATTACATTAACGTTCTAGCGAACTATACTAATAGTACACTAGAACGTTAAAAGTGTCAACATTTAATAAATGTAATTGTAAACCTTGTTCCTATATTTACCTTGCTTGACACCTCAATAATCCCATTATGTGCTTCAATTATTGACTTTGCTAGTGCCAATCCTATCCCAATAGAATCACTTTTCTTTGAAGATTTTGCTTTATAAAACCTTTTAAATATATTAGGTAAATCCATATTACTTATACCTTCCCCTGTATCCTCTATTGATATTCTTGTATATAGAGGATTTTGCATAAGCTCTACAGTTATAGTTCCCCTAGGCAAAGTATGTTCTATAGCATTCTTAATAATATTTATAAATGCTTCTTGTAACCACAACCTATCATGCTTAAAATTTATCTTTTCTTTTTCTTTAAAGATAATCTGAACCCTGCATTCATTTGCTTTACTCTCAAGTGCATCTATTGAATCTTGAAGTATTTCATTTAAGCTTTGTTCTTCCCTTACAATTTCTATTGCTTTAGCATCTAATTTAGCAAGTTTAAGTAGATTTTTAATCAACCAATTCATCTTTTCTAGTTGATTCTGATTATTTGTTAAAAAAGCCTCCTCTTGAGCCCTTGTTAATTCTTTATTAACCATAATATCGTTATATAAAATCACTGATGAAAGTGGTGTTTTTAGCTGATACGATATATCTGATAATAAATCCACTAAAAATTCTTTTTCACGTTCCAGCTCACTTAAATTGTTTCTGATAATTCCACTCATGGAATTAAACGAGATTGCTAGTTTAGAAAAATCACCTTCTTTATTTTCATTTATAGCTATATCATAATCTCCCTCAACTACTTTTTTTGCTGCACCAGTCAATTTTCTTATTCTTTTATATACAAAACTATATTGGAAATAATTAAGTGTAAATAATATAGCCGTCATAAAAACAAATATTATAATAATTGAGTAATTATTATTTTTTATAGTTGTTCTAGCATATGGAAAAAGTTCATCTTCTAAATCCTGTGTTAGACCATACCCCTTTAAAAGAGCTTTCCCCTTTATTGCCTCTTCACTCGAAACTTCTTTTGTAATAAGGGGTATAATTTCCTTCTCCATTTTTGGATCTTTCTCAACTACTCTTTCGCTAATTGCCCCCAAACTCTTTATGTAATCGTCCTTTAAATTATCATGATATACTTTTAGACATAAGGACGTAACAACTAAAAATAAAGTCATTAGGGACAAAAGAACTGCCGTACTTATTTTTAGTTCAGCATTAATAAAATATCTCTTCATACATCTACTCCTTAGTTATCACCTGCGGTGCTATTGTTATCACGCGCGATGCTATACTTATCACCTGTGGTGCTCAATTATCACTTTCACAGCTATTCATCAACTTCGGTGTCACAATCTTTATCCCATTTATACCCTAATCCACGTTTATTAACTATATATTGCGGATTTTTCGGGTTATCTTCTATTTTATCTCTTATTCTTTTAATATAAACAGAAAGTGTGTTTTCATCAAAAAAAGGATCATCTCCTTCTAAAAGTTCACTTAATATTTCATCTCTTTTCATTAAAACTTTAGGTTTATTCATAAATATCAATAAGAGTTTATATTCTTGCGATGTTAGGTTTATAACTTCACCATCTTTTCTTACTGTTCCTTTTATACTATCTACAAATATATTTTCACTTTTCATTATATTTTCTTTGGATATGCTTTTAGAATTTCTTCTTATAGCAACCTTTATTCTTGATAAAAGTTCTCTTACACGAAAAGGCTTTGTTATGTAATCATCTCCGCCTATTTCAAGTCCTTGAACTATATTAACTTCATCATCTAGAGCTGTTAAAAATATTATTGGAACATCACTAATGCACCTTATGTGTTTGCATAATTCATATCCATTTCCATCAGGTAAATTGACGTCTAATAAAATTAAATCAAGCAACTCACTTTGAAATATTTTTTTTGCGCCTTCTACTGTTGATGTCCTATAGACTTCGTAGCCACCATCTTTTAGAGAAAACTCTATGCCAAGGGCTAATGATTCATCGTCTTCAACTAATAATAATCTGCTCAATTTGTTCACCTCGTCCTAAAAATTGTATTATACTTATACCTTTATGATACCTCACCTGTGTTTTAATTTAAAGGTACTAATTATATAATTTCCTAAATTCAATTTTTATTTTTTTTAATTTAATTCATCTTTGAAAATTATTCAGCAAGGAAAAGAGAAGATTTTTAAAAATCTTCTCTGACTGATTCAATTAAATTTGATTTTTTTATTCTTGCAAGTGGTGATAATACAGACACATACCCAATGATCAGAGATGCAATTGTCGCAATAGCTAATGCATTCCAAGGTACAATCCAACCAAACTCTCTAAATCCTCCCATTGCCTTGTACAATAAGTAAGATATTCCGCAACCTATTATGGAACCATATATGGCACCGATAACTCCATAAAGAAGCCCCTCAAGCACTATCATTTTCTTTAAACCCTTTTGAGTTAACCCTATAGATTTTAATGTAGCAAACTCTCTTTTTCTAAGGATAATGTTCGTTGTTAATGTATTTACAATATTAACACTACCTATTAAGGAAACCACCAATACAAATCCATACAATAATATTTTAATCATCAATATTGAAGATTTACTTTTTCTATTGTTATCTATATTATTTATTACCATTAAAGATGGGTCAGCTTTTATTGCGTTTTCTATTCCTATTTTACCAGTATCTTCATACTTTACATCCTTAAGAACTATGTTTAAGTCAACAGGCTTAATCTCTTTTTCCCCCGTCAATTTTTCTCCCATTTCCTTTGTTGTGATTATCTTTAATCCATTTGAATCTCCTTTATAATTAAAAGGATCATTACCTAAAATTGCCATGATTTTTACTTTCTTTACCTTGCCTTTGCCAAAGTCTATTTTTGCTATATTAGGTTCATCTTCTCCATCAGCATCATATTGAAGTTCTATTTCATCCCCGACTTTTACATTTGCTATTGGTCCGAAATAATTTTTTTTCGTTTTTTCATTATATACTACATTCTTATTAATTAAAATTACTCCGTTTTCACTGTTTAGTTTTTCTTCATTAATATTTCCTGACTTTAGATATTTTTTAGAAACTTCTAATGAATCCTTATCATAGATTGAAATAGAACTTCCTATAATAGTTTTCTCTACTCCACCTAAAGTTATTTTTTTATATACATTCCCCATGTCCTGAATTTCTTTAACTTTGCTATTGTTATTTATTGCAGCATCAAAATTATATGAATCATATATTTTATATGTCTTATCCACTACCTTCAATTTTTTAATAGAAGTTTCTATTTTATTATCTATTATTGTTTTTTCTGTACCTTTATTATTTCCAACAACTGAGAAATGAATGTTTTTTGAATCATTAATGTCGTCTGATATATTTAGTGACATATCCATAAACGACTTAAATGTAACAAATAGCACCACACTTATTACTATAGAAAAAACAGTTATTCTATATCTTTTTCTATTTCTCTTTATATTTTTAGCAGCCAGCGCTCCTTCGAATCCAAATATTTTTTGAATAACTCTATTTTTTCTTTTCTTTATTTTCTCCTTTGTTATAGATGTTCTACCACTTATAGCATTCAGTGGCGATATCCTTCCTGCAAAATATGCCGGCACGAGTGCCGATAGGTATATTGCTAGGAGTCCCACTGCTGCACTTATGCTTAATACCATAGGTGATGCTGAAATTTTTATAGGCATAACCGAATCTACACCTATTAATTTAAATGCTATACTTATCCCATAGATAGCTATAATGCTACATATTAATCCAAGAGGAATTGCTATTATTGCTAAAATTGTGGCCTCTCTTAGAACAATTTTTCTAATTTGCTTTGGTGTGGTTCCCACTGCTCTTAAAAGTCCAAACTGTTTAATTCTTTCCACAACACTTATTTGAAATGAGTTATATATAACTGCTATAGTTGCTACTAGCACTATTCCAATTATTATAGCTAAAGCTACAAGTAACCCTCCCATTCCAGAATTAGCATCTCCTGCTCCCTGCATTTGTATTAAAACCCCATTTTCCACAACAGAATTTTTCTCTCCTAACTGCTTTAATTCACGCAGAGCAGTTTTCAAGTTTGTTTTTGAGCTTATTTCTACTAGCAACGCTGTCTTTTGATTGTTAATATTATTGTTTTTCAATAACATTATTCCATTACCACTGGTCTGGCTTGCTATACTATCTTGTAATATTCCAACAAGAGTATATTCTTTATTGTTAACTTTAATTTTATTTCCTACTTTAGCATTTTTATTAATATACCTTAACTCCCAATTTTCCATTGCTATTTCATTTTGTTCTTCTGGTAATCTCCCAAGTTTCGTTTTATAAGGAAAAAGTTCTAAAGCCTTGTCTGTTGCATTTATTATATCAACAACTAATTTATCACCTATTTTTACTCCCTCATTTATAGTGTAAGTTCCACTCCTGGAAACCTTAGGGTTATTAACTATTTTAGATACTAACTTCGCATTTATTTTTTGAAATACTAAATGGTAAGAACCATAATTATTTTTAACATCCTGTATCTCTGCATCCTGCATTCCTTTAAAAAAGAGTCCGATTGTTGATATAAGTGCGACAGATAACATTATTCCAATAATCGTAAGTGTTGTTCTTTTCTTGTTTTTCTTCAGATATCTTCCTGTAAGTTGCTTATAACTAGTTATCATTTTTTACCTCCTCCCTTATTTGATTTTTAAATTCTTATCTGAGGTTATTTCACCATCTCCAATGGTAATAACCCTATCTGCCATTGCTGCTATATTAACGTCATGAGTGATAAGTATTAACGTTTGATTATATTTTTTAGCAGTGAATTTTAATAATTCTATTACATCTTTTGAATTTTTAGTATCAAGATTCCCTGTTGGCTCATCTGCAAGTATTATCGATGGCTTGTTAAATACTGCTCTCCCAATTGAAACTCTTTGCTGTTGTCCTCCTGATAATTCTGATGGAAGATGATGTTTCCTCTCACTTAATCCAAGTACCTTAATAAGTTCTTCTAGATAAACTTTATCCACCTTATCATTATCTAGTAGTGCTGGAAGTGCTATGTTCTCTTCTACATCTAAAATAGGTAATAAGTTATAAAACTGAAATACAAAACCAATCTTTCTTCTTCTAAACACTGCAAGTTTTTCTTCTTTGTATGCATAAATACTTTCTCCATCAATAACTACATTTCCAGATGTGGGCCTATCAAGGCCTCCTAGTAAATGAAGAAATGTGCTTTTTCCGGAACCTGATGCACCTACAATTGCTACAAACTCGCCCTTATTAACTGATAAATTAATATTTTTAAGTGCCTCCACTTTATTTTCACCTTTTCCATAAATTTTCTTTAAATTCTCAACCTTTAAAATTTCCATTTATATTTCCCCCTTTTTTCTTTTCTCATCACTATAACAATATTATACTTCACATATAGTTCACACTCCATGTCACTTGACTTACAAATAAAAAGACTATCTTACAGTTTTGTAAGATAGTAGTCACCTCGTCATTAGTCTATACGTGTTACTATTCTTCAAGAGTTAAAAAATCGCACTATTTTCTAAATGAAGTGTATAAAATTTGTAAAATGGTCAATAATTTAAATACACCAACCTTAACATAATAATAATATTAGATTGATAAGGAATAAAAATGCTGCATTGGGTTCCCCCTAAGTGCGGTATTTTTATTTTGTAGTATACTATTACCATAAGGAGGCGTTAATATGAATAAACAAGAACTTAAAGCTATTTGTGATTTATCAGCTGATAAAATCACTAACGACTCAGAATTACAAGAACAAATTATAAAGAATATGTACAAATATTCTACTGATGGTAAAACTATTTCTGATGCTGGCATGGCACGGTATTGCATCGATGAATCACAGGAATTCACCAAAAGACTTCTTTATTCTGTTTTGTGTGAAGCACTAGACCTATAAAGTTCAAGTTTTGTAACTAATGTTTCAATATCTAGTGGCTGTTTTTGAAGAAAAGTTCAAAAATAGCCACTCTTTTCTCTAAACTCATATCTGCATTACTATTTTCAATAAATTGAAAGCTCATTAATTTTTATTTTTTATCACTATTAATTTGTGTATTCTTAGTGATTATAATATAATATATTTAATTAGATTATAAAAAAAAGAGTATAGAAAAAAGGAAGTGATGATTTAGTGGGTTTAGTACTGTTGGTACTCAGTCGTGCTAAAAATAACATATGAAGATTGTAGATGTAATAAATCAAATCAATAAGATTGGTGAAGAATCTAAAGATAAAGTTGCTCCTTTTCAAGTATTAAAAACATTTAAAAGCGGAAGATCTGAAGCAGGAGTATTTATGGTTGAATATGGGACTGCTAATAGAGTTGGTATCTTAAAAGTAACTAAAAATAATGAAGCAGAAGTATTTCAAAAAGCCTATGGACTAGCTTCAGAAAATAATATGCAAAAGTATATTGCTAAACTTATATCTAGTTATAAAATTCAAGATAAAAGCAAGTCTACATTATATGTAAACTTATATGATTTAGCAGGGGATGATATATACAATAGTGAGACGTTTTTGGACAAAATTTTAAATGAAGATGAACTTAAAAATAATATAATATCAACAATAACTAAGTTTTTATTTACATGGAACAAAGAGCATGTTAAAAAGTACATGTCACCAATGGAAATAGTCAAAAAGGAACTCTCGTATAGATATATGGATAGCAAATATGTACAAGCTTTTAAATCAATAGGGGTAGACAAAAATATAAAATGGATATCTTTAGATGGAACGGACATGTTGCTACCTAACCCATATTATTATTTTAACAATGAAAATATGTGGAATAATTTAAATGTAATGTGTCTTACTGCATATGCACATGGTGATTTTCAGGGAGATAATATTATAATAACTCAAGATAAGCCTGTTATAATTGATTTTTGTGACTTAATAGAAAATTGTAATGTGTTCCATGATCTAAGATATCTTGAATCCATAACCCTTGGAGATTGCTTAGAAATTGATAAAGAATGTGATAGAGAGCTCTGGAGTAAAGTGTGTGAAAGTTTAAGTTATGGAATAACAGAAGTAGATCTTCCCCAAGGACGTGGCATGAGCCTTTTAAGACAACTTGTATCAAAACTTAGGGAAAATGTGAAACTAATTGTTTCCGATAGTCGTAACAGCTTATATGATCCTTCCTTTAATCTAGCTGGCACAGCTTCTGGATTAATTAATATGAGAAAATACGCAAGTGTAAATAAGAAAAAGGCAGCTTTTATATATGCAGCCTTTAACTTAAAGATGTTCATGAGTGACGAAGCCGTTAATATGTATGACCCTAAGTTAGATTCGTGTTTAGTTTTTAATTGGAAAAATCCGAAATTGGGAAATAACCTTGTTGTACTACAACCAACTACTTAATATAAAACATA
The DNA here is from genome assembly GCA_002403785.1 of Clostridium sp. UBA4746. GTDB lineage: Bacteria > Bacillota > Clostridia > Clostridiales > Clostridiaceae > Clostridium_AD. The sequence goes on along the minus strand of DHIM01000280.1, from coordinate 652 downwards.
AATATTAAAAGTGACTATAGCATTTTATAGTCACTTTCCACAACATCTATTAATTATTAAGCCACTCAACCTTACCTGACTTTAGCATATATCTAGCTTCAACTATTTTAAAATTACCTTTTTTTAATTTATTCAACATCATAAGTTTAATCCATTTATACTGCTTCTTTTACTTTTATTTTAGACTTCCCATTAGCTTTAAAACTAGCTAACTTCTCTAAATACAGCAATATTTGATTTGCACCTAAAGCTAGCCCCGCAGACATTATGGTTCCCCATAGTATTTTCGGAAGATAATCCATTCTTAGCCCATCAAATAAAATAACTCCTAACCCACCCGCATTTATTACCGAGGCAATAGTAGCTATTCCAATAGTTGTAATTGTTGCAATTCTTACTCCCCCTAGTATTATTGGAAGGGCCAAAGGCAATTGTATTTTTAAAAACAGCATAAAAGAATTAAAGCCCATCCCCCTCCCTGCTTCTATTATGGATGGGTCTATAGACTGAAAGGCTGCAAATATATTTCTAACTAGAATATACTGATTATAAATTACTAAAACGAAAATTGCTGTTCCTTTTCCAAGTCCTAATATAGGTATCAATAATGCAAACAGAGCTAAACTAGGCACAGAATAAATAACCCCCAAAG
>DHIM01000281.1:44512-59913 GCA_002403785.1 Clostridium sp. UBA4746 | reverse complement strand
GATTATATATGAATAAACTTATAGATTTGCTTATTTCCAATATAAAAAATATAATTAAAAAAATTAAATTATGTTTAATTACATTTTATAATGAAACATACTTTTTAATCAATAAAAATTTTACTATTAGCAAAAAATATAAACCAACAATAGATGAAAAAACAAACTTTAATAAAAAATTACAAAAAACTTTAAAGATTGCAAGTAGCAAAAATAATGAAGCTGAAAAGACTATATTAAAACTTGAAGATGAAAATGCATTACTACAATCTAAAATATCTATAGTAGAGGATATTATGACCAAAAGACACGATTAATTATCACCTCATCGCTGCAATAATATACTTACCTTTGGTTAATACTATATAGGTAAAACACTCTTAAAGCTATGACTAGTTCAAAAGCTACAGTATTACACATAAATCCATAACCTAAAGAAAGAAGCAACTTTTAGCTGCTTCTTTCTTTAGGTACATTAAAATAAATAACAAATCCGAATATGAACCTAACTTACGTGACGTTCCCTATCTAAATTACCTTGGATTATGCTTTTTATCAAATCCGAAATATTAGTTTTTTCTTCCTTTGACATGCCATCAAGATATACAGGTTTATCTATTATAAGTTTAGCACTTGCCCTTTTAATTTTCCCATTATTACCTTCCATTACTTTATAAGTATCATAAAGTGTTATAGGAACAATAGGAACTCCAGCCTTTATTGCTAGCCTCATACTACCCTTTTTAAATTCTCCCATATTATTACATCTACTTCTAGTCCCTTCTGGAAAAATAAGCATAGAATACCCATTTTTTAAATTTTCAACACCTTCTGCCATTGACTTTAATGCCTCTCTTGGGTTTTCTCTATCCATAAATACGCAATGTATTTGCTTCATCCAATAGCTCATTATTGGTATCTTCAACATGCTTTTTTTAGCAACTGCACCCGTAAGTCTATTCATATTAGCAAGTATTACTGGTATATCAAAATCACTTTGGTGATTTCCAACAAAAAGACAAGCTTCATTTGGTATATTTTCTTTCCCAATAACTGTTAAATTTAAATTTGCAGACTTAAGTACAAAATTAGACCATTTCGTAGCCACCTTAAATAGATACACCTCTGCCTTTTCAATAGATTTTCGCTTTTTTATGCTATTAAATTTCGGTTTCTTAAAGTTTATCCAAATCAAATTAATAATAATAAGTAAATAAAAATATATAGTTCTCATATATCTGTTCCTTTCATACTTAGATTAAATTCCAACTACAATTATACTATTTAGTATGCCTTATTTCAAATTTCTCTTTGGGTATTGATATTTTTTTATTTATTTGGATAAAATCATTTATATACTTCAAATATATGCATAGGAGATTAATTATATGCCAAAGAAAACCTGGTTAAAATATGCCTTAATTTGCATTGTCTTAGTTATTGCAACAACATGCGTAACTATAGGTTATAACTCTACACAAAAAACTAATGTAGATTTACAAAATAATATGGTTACTCATTTTATTGATGTAGGACAGGGAGATTGTATACTTATTCAAGTAAATAATAAAAACCTACTAATTGATAGTGGTACCAGTGATTCAAAGCAAAAATTAATTAGGTATCTAAAAAATAACAATATTACTAAACTTGATTATGTAGTTGCAACTCATCCCCATGAAGATCATATAGGAGGTATGTCTAATATAATTAAAACCTTTGATATTGGTGAATTTATTGCCCCTAAAGCCATAGCTTCCGCTCAAGCGTTTGTTGATATGATCAGAGCTCTAAGAAATAAAAATCTTAAAATAAAAATAGCTAAACCTAACATGTATTTAGATTTAGGACCTGATACCTCCTGTGTTGTGCTATCACCCAACAGCGCAGCATACGAAAATGCTAATGATTACTCATGCGTTATAAAAATTTCTTACAAAAATTCAACATATCTATTTACAGGTGACACCGAAAAACTAGCTGAGGATGAACTAATAAGCAATGGCTACAATTTAAAAGCTCAAGTGCTTAAAGTAGCACATCATGGTAGTAAAACATCAACTTCACAAAGTTTTTTAAATGAAGTTTCCCCAAAAATTGCTGTAATAAGTTGTGGAACTTACAATACCTATGGTCATCCGAATAAAGAAACCTTAGATAAATTAAAACTTATAAATTGTATAGTCTATAGAACCGATATAGATAAAAATATCGTACTTATAAGTAATGGCACAAACATAAAAAAATATCAAGGAAACTAAGCAAAACTATAATATAACAGTTTTCAATTACCATCAAATAAAAAAGACTAGTTACCTAGCTTTTTTTATTTGAACTCATAAATTTTCCATATATATTATATGCCATTCATCTTCATAAATAGAAAAAAAACTATAAATCCCCAAATGAAATTCCAATGCTTCTAGCTACTCTAACTAATTCGCCACTCGGATCTACATTTTTCGGTTGTCCTATAACCTCCTCTAAAGGTACACGAGATATTTTATTTCCTACAAGACAAACCATATTTCCAAATTTTCCTTCATTAATTAAGTTTACAGCCTCAACGCCATACCTGGTAGAAAGCATTCTATCATAAGATGATGTAATACCACCTCTTTGAATATACCCTAATACTGTACATCTGATTTCATGATTTTTTACAAGTTTCTCTAAATCGTAGACTAATTTCATTCCTATTCCACCTAGTCTAATTGGGTCTGGGCTGTCTTTAACTATTTTACTAATTACAACATCGCCACCTATTTCTTTTGCACCTTCTGCAACAACAATAATACTGAATAACTTACCTTCTCTTTCACGTTCTTCTATCTTTTTAATGATTTTATTAATATCAAATTCTATTTCCGGTATTAATATTACGTCGGCTGATCCTGAAATTCCAGACTCCAATGCAATCCAACCTGCATTTCTTCCCATTACTTCGAGTATCATTATCCTATGATGTGATTCAGCTGTAGTGTGAAGTCTATCAAGTGCTTCTGTAGCTACTCCTACTGCAGTATTAAATCCAAATGTAGTATCTGTTGCTGATAAATCATTATCTATTGTCTTTGGGACTCCTATAATATTAACACCTTTTCTGCTAAAATCCCTAGCACTTGTAAGTGTACCGTCTCCTCCAATAATTATTAGAGCATCCACACCGTCTTTTCTCATGTTCTCAATTGCTACATCAGATACGTCCTTTTTCACCATTACACCATTCTCGAGAACATTATAATCAAACAAATTATCTTTATTAGAACTGTATAATATAGTTCCACCTTTATGCTCAATTCCTGACACTGCCTCCAGCGTTAATGGTATAGTCTCATTTGTATATAGTCCTCTATATCCAAAGCTGTAACCAACTACCTCATACCCATAGTTCAAAATAGCATTACGAGTAACCGCCCTAATCACAGCATTAAGCCCAGGACAATCTCCTCCACCAGTTAATACTCCTATTTTTTTAATTTTATGTATCATATACATCCCTCCAAACTCTATTTAATATATTATACCCCAAGTTTTAGAAAATATAAATGACACACTACTATGGCTTAAATGCTAATAACATTCCATCCATTATCTATAATGAAATGACACCAAATTTAATTAAACATATCAATAATATGCCAACAATTATTCTATAAACAGCGAAAACCTTCATAGGTTTTTTCTTCAAATAAGCCACAAATTTTTCAACTACAACTATTGCAACTAAAAATGCAACTACAAATCCAATAACCAAAGTGATAATTTCCCCATTACTAAAATTCATTCCACTTTTAAATAATGTTAATGCTGTGGCTCCAACCATAGTAGGTATTGCGAGGAAAAATGAGAACTCAGTTGCAGCAATTGTTGACACGCCACAAATCCACCCTCCCATTATAGTAGATGCCGATCTAGACATACCTGGCCATAACGCAAGGCATTGGAAACAACCTATTTTAAATGATTGCTTAATACTTATTTTCTCTATAATTTCTGTAGTATACTTATTCCTAAATTTATTTTCTATAATTATCATTAGAATTCCACCAACTATTAACCCCACAGCCACAGTTCCTGAATTGAAAAGATATTGATCTATTTTATCATTCAAAAGAAAACCAAAGACTGCAGCTGGTAAAAATGCAATTATAATATTAGTCCAAAATTTAATACCTGAAGCTTTTCCCTTAAATAGCTCCACAACTGAACTCAATATTTTATTACGATATAGAACTATAATTGCAAAAATAGCTCCTAGTTGAATAACTACCTCAAAACTGGTTGCAAATGCGCCTTTAAAATTTATAACATCTCCAACAATGATCATATGTCCAGTAGATGAAATAGGAATAAATTCTGTTACTCCTTCTACAATAGCTATTATTATAGCTTTTAACACCAATATAATGTTCAAATCCATGTAATATCCGCTCCTTAAAATAATAATTTATAATTTTTTTCATGTGTATGTACTATATTCAAGCAATGAATATAGTTAGAATTATATTTCATAGTGAAATGTTTATTTTTCTATTATGACTTCCCTAGATAAAGTTTTTCCATCTTGCGATAATTTAATAGAATTTATTCCTTTTTTCATCTGTAAACTATAAAAAGTTTCTACTTTTACATAGTCAGCGCCATTAACACTTATAAAATAATTTGGTAACATATAACTATTCATAAATGCTCCAATGGTAAAATTATCTACTTCATTAGTGTCATTTTTCAAATCTCTTTTCGCAAATATTAAAGTAGCAGTTTTCTCCTTACCTGTGTTCACATATTGCAAGGTAGGGGATATCATAAACACTTGCGTATTATTAACAAAAATAGTAGGTTGAATAAAGCCCTCCTTTGTTTCTATAATAGGTAGCTGCTTGTTTTTCAAGTAAGTAATTTTAGAATTACTTTTTAACTCACCATATTTATTATTATCTACAGATATACTATAACTTTCATAATAACTTGACATATTTTTTATATACTTGCTAGTATCTTTTAAACCAACAATTTCAACTTTTCCTATACCCTTGTTTATTATTTCAACAGCACACAGTGGCATCCCTTTTTCTCTCATATAGCAACCATTGACACCATCTATCATTATCCACTTATGGTATTTATCACTCCATATTTCACATACATTAAAATAGGATTTTCCTTTAACTTTTTTATCAGTGACTCGCAAGACTCCTTGCCGCACATTAATTCCAATAGAAGCTAAACACTCTTCATATATAATTGCATAATCACTGTCTGATATTTTATCTCCATTAAATGCCACCTTCATTATTTCTAAAGCATTTTTATCACTAGACATTGCAGTACTTTGGACTTTAACTCTCCCATTAATAAATTTCATAATCTTTATAGAATTATCAAGCTGATCTGCTTTATTATCTATAAGTTTATTTAGTTCATATTTAGTTTTGAGTTTTATTAAGTTTTCATTCTGAGGATTTAAGTAATAAAAATGAATATTATTTCCACTATAAAAATTATCCCATTTAGTAACCTTTAACCCTACGTCCTTAGTACTCAAACTAGTTCTAACTTTAAAATTCCAAAGAACTATAGCTGCCGTTATGATAGTGAAAATTAAAACCCTATAAAGGATACCATTCTTTCTCATAATTCCTCCTTATTTGGTCACTTTGTAACATTAAAATTGTTGCTTATTAACTAATCCATAAAAAATGTCTAAAAGAATACCTGGTCCCTGCTAGTCTATTTTTGTATGCGGAATAAATTATAATTTATTTAATGAGTATATCATATTTACAGGAAAATTTACATAAAAAGACCCAACGTAGTGTAAAGCGTTTAACCGTCGTCTTTTGTATTATTTAGTTATAGATTCAGTTCTTATCATATTTATTTCACTAAATTCTAATATATAAATTATACTCTTTTAAAAATATGTTTTAGGACACTGTTACTAATTTTTTCAAATCCAACGTTTTGTGTGTTATAGTTATATTCTAACAAATACATAGCTAAAAATCCATAATATTTAATTCTAAGTTACATTAATATGTTAGACATTTACGCAACTATGTTATAAAATTAAATTAACTTAAATATAGTAGTACAATTAAAGGATGTGTTCAAAATTAAAATTCAGTCATTACTCAGTATATTAGTTTCAAAGTTTATTATGAAATTATCAAAGCTTGTATTTCAAGGTGGCACAAATTTTCCCGGCAAAATTGCCTTAAAGCTTGATAAAGATATTTTGCAAACAATTGCTAATAATTATGAGGTTATACTCATAACCGGTACAAATGGTAAAACCACAACAACAAGCATGATTTACAGCATTGTAAAAGATAGCAATAAGAGCGTAATCACTAATAATACTGGAGCAAATATGTACACAGGAATAGTTGCATGTTTTATTTCTAATTATTCTTTTAAAAAATCTTCCGAGAAAAAGATTGCTGTTATAGAGGTAGATGAAGCCAATCTTAAATTTGTAACTGAATATATAACTCCACATATCATTACAATTACCAATTTATTCAGAGATCAAATGGACAGATATGGCGAAGTATACACAACTCTTAAGAAGATACTTGAGGGCATCAATAAAGTTCCCGAATCAACACTTATTCTTAATGGAGACGAATCTTTATTTGGCAACTTAAATGTTAAAAATGATATTGTATACTATGGTTTTGGTACTAAAATTAATGACAACAAAATTGTAGATATAAACGCAGATGCTAAGTTTTGCACAATCTGCAAATCTCCTTATGAATATAATTTTATTACTTACAACCATCTAGGAGATTTCTATTGCACTGGTTGCGGATATAAACGCCCATCCCTTACATACTCTGTAGATAAAATTATTGATTTAAACACAAGTGGTTCCACCGTTCATATTAATAGTAAACAATATTACATAAACCAGCCAGGTACTTATAATATTTATAATGCCCTATGTGCATATTCTGTAGCTAAATTATTAGGTATTGAAGATACCACTATAGAGCATTCTCTTAAAACTGTAGCTAGTAGCTTTGGAAGACAAGAAAGCTTAAATATTGAAGGCACTGAAGTTAAAATAATATTAGTCAAAAATCCTGCTGGCTATGACGAAGCCGTAAACACTATTAATCTAGATAAAAGAGAACTAAATTTATCTCTTATGCTAAATGATAATTATGCAGATGGAAAAGATGTTTCATGGATTTGGGATGTAAATTTTGAACGTTTAACTAGCCTCAATATTAATAAAATTATGATATCAGGAATACGTCTGTATGATATGGCCATAAGGCTCAAGGTCGCAGGTTTTTCATCTGATTCCTTTCTCTTATGTAGTGATGAAGAAACCTTACTAAATAAGATTAAGTCCTGTAATGGCGAGATAGTTTATATACTAGCTACTTATACTGCCATGATAAATTTAAGAAAATTTTTACACACTAAAGGTTACATAAAAAAAATTTGGTAATATTACGTAATCTAAATTAGAAGGCGAGGTAAACAAAAATAATATGGAAATTAATATTTGTCATTTGTATCCTGATTTGTTGAATGTATATGGGGATGTAGGAAATATTTTAATATTGAAACACAGAGCGGAACTACGCGGGTTTAAAGTAAGTATTGTTAATGTATCTATGGGTGATATATTCAATGCAGAGGATTATGATATTGTATTTTTCGGTGGAGGACAAGATTATGAGCAGACCATAGTTTCACCGGACTTAATAGAATTTAAAAAATCTGCAATGGAAGAATATATAGAAAGTGGGAAAGTATTTTTAGCTATTTGTGGTGGATATCAATTACTTGGAAAATATTATACTACCCCGGACGGTGAAAAACTGGAGGGCCTTGGTATTTTAGATATTTACACTGAAGGCGGAGATAAACGTTTCATAGGCAACACAATTATTCATAATAAAGTCTTTGATGAAACTTATGTAGGCTTTGAAAATCATTCCGGAAGAACTTATATTAACGATTTATTACCCCTTGGCACAGTTAAAGTTGGATATGGTAACAACGGAGAAGATGGTTATGAGGGCTGCATTTATAAAAATACCTTCTGTACTTATTTCCATGGTTCACTTCTGTCTAAAAATCCTGAGCTTGCTGACAGGATACTTACTTTAGCATTAAACAATAAATATAATGAAGTAGCTTTAACTTCTTTAGACGATAGTTTAGAAATTAAAGCTAAAGAATTTATAATAAATAGAGAAATCCCTAAGTAATTAGAGAAACCTCTATTTACTTATTTATCAAAAAAAGATGTAGACTTGGAAAACTCCAAGCCTACATCTTTTTTTCAAGTTGCAACGCTAAACTTAAATACTTTATAGAATCAGCTACATTGCTTAGTTTATGGTACATACTACCCATTTCTAAGTAACGCGCATATATATCCTGCTTTGCTCCAAATTTTAATAACGAATCTAAAGATAAATTCATATACATCTCTGCACTTGATGAACTGCCTTGTATGTCAAGAATAATAGCTTTATAGTAATAGCTTTTTTCTATGAATTTAATATCATCTAAATTTATCGCATAATTTAACACTTCATCAGAAATAGACTGTGCAAGCTCTACTACGTCGTTCTTAATAAGTTCATTAACGCAGTCTAACATGTAGCTAACTAGTCCCCTCTTATTGCATTTAGGATATACACCTAGGCCCTTATTTATATATTCAACTGCCCTATCTTTCATATTACAATCAAACATTGTAGATCCATAATTGAAAATAGCTAATGCCTTACTAGAATCTTTATCTTTATATAACTCATATGACTTTTTTTCATATTCTGCAAACTTACCATTGTTCATTCTTATAGATAACATAGCTAGCATATGGTATATCTCGGCTGCTTTAAATTCTGTATCCACATAATCTACCAAATCTAATAATCTTATTCCCACCTCAAAAGCACGTTCATATTTTTTTAACATGATATTACAAGCAGCCTCGTTATAAGTAACTATAATTAATTTCTTATAATTTGGAATTTTGCTTTCACTCAATCCTTTGCGCACATTACAATAGTAACTTGAGGCTTGAAGATAATCTTCTTTTATATATAAATGTCTTGCCATGTCTATGTAGTAAGTTAATTGGTTATCTTCTGTGGATGTTTTTAAATGTAGATCATAATACTTTGAAGTAATAGATTGAGTTTTCTCAAAGTCCTTTTTATCTAAATAAAAGTTAAACAACATATGTATTAATTCAATAGCCAAATCGTAATAATTATATTTTTCAGCAAACTCTAAATTATAGGATACTTTAGCTTCAAAAGCTTCATCCTGATCACCCACAGTATCCTTGCCTTTCATGGCATTCTTGCTGTTTATGGCCTCCTCTTTCAAGGCCTTAATATTTTCTTCAACTTGCTGTAATACATTTTCATTCAAATATTTAATATCTATGTCCAGTTTTTCACTTATAAGTTCGAGTATCCATGGTTCAGCCATTACCTTGTTATTCTCTATACAACTCATTTTAGATATTGATATTTTATCATCACATATCTCTCTTAAGGTGTACCCTTTGTATATTCTACTCCTTTTTATCTTTTCTCCCGTTGATAATATTTTCATCCTCATCACCTAACCATAAAATAGTTTTACTTGAATTATTTAATTATCCCCAATTTTTTGAGTAACTCTACACCTTCATTTAGATATTTAGCTGCGTCTGCGCCTCTACCACCTTCAATATAGAACTTTCCGATCATTATAGATATCTCAGCCGATTCCTTTATTTGTTCTTGTTCTCGCGCAAAGTTTAATGCTTGTAATAAAGTTTTTTCTGCTTCATTCTTATTATCTTCTAACAAATCGACTCTATATTTTAATAAATAGTAGTGGGATAATGCACTACAATTCCCATCTTCTATATATTCTAAAATATTTTCTAAAACTTCCTTAGCTTTACTTACAGACTTAAGCTTAATATAATTTTCACAAATATTTACTAAGGTGTCTATTAACTTCGAGTCATTAGTTTTTTGCCTTATTTCCTTAGCTTTATTTAAATGTATAAATGATTCTTCCATGTTTTCAAATTCGTAAAATAATCTTCCTAAATTATTTTCTATTTCTGATACATAAGTTAAATTGTTAATTTCACTAAATACTTTCAAAGTAATCTTAGAGTACTTTATAGCATTCTTAAAATCATCTTTTTTATTATACTCATATGCTAATAACAAAAGTGAATTAGCATATTCTTTCTTGTTATCTATTTGTTTAAACTTTTCTTGAGCTAAATATGAATATTTAATAGCCTTTTCCATATTTTCTAGTTTAAAATAAGTGAACCCTATGTAATAATATATTTTACCCAATAAAAAATCATTTCCCATTTGATTATCCATAAATACCTTTTCGGCTTGCTTAAAGTAACTTGAAGCTGACTGATAACCCCTAAGTTCAAGTGTTATTATACCAAGTTTTAGAAAAGTTTTAATTATTTCTTCATAAGAGTTATTTTTAATAAAGATTACATTTGATGAAAGAAACACCTGTTGAGCCTCAGCAATTTCTTTCCTTTCCATGTATATATCCCCTCTTAATGATAAATTTCTTGCTTTTCTATATTCCAATTTATATTTTTCAGAATAATATATAGATTTTTCTATGTTTTGCTCAGCCTGAACTAAGTCATTACTCAAAATATGTGACTCAGCAATATTTTGATAAAACAAACATATTTTTTCTGCTTGAGCTTCCTCTGACTCCATTAGATATTCAACAGCGGTATTCAAGGTATTTGCCAAATATTCCAATAAATCCATACTAGGATTAGATTTCCCAGATTCAACCAGACTGATTTGTCCTGGAGTTATTCTGTTTCCTGCAAGGTCCTTTAATGTCATATTAAGTTCTTTTCTTTTCCTCTTTATCTTTTCTCCCAAAGACAATATCTCCATAATCACTCTTCCTTTACAACATGGTCATATATACAATATTATTAATTCAAACAATCTTAGACAATTTTATTTAATTATAACATAGTTTACCTATATAATTCAGAATGTATGAATAAGTTTTGAATTTTTAGTAAAAATATTAAAAACCCCAAACCATATATCTATTAATATAGTTTGGAGTCTTTTAGTTGTTTTTATAATATATAGTCCTTAACGTTATCATACATGCCTTCTGCCATATTCATTACCATTTTACCGGTTTTTTTAGCTCTTCTTCTTGTGCTTCTGTCCATATTAGGAATTAGCATCACCCCTGCCGCTACTCCAATTATTGCACCTGCTGTAATTGTTGATATAAATCTACTATGCATAAGTTACACATCCTTTCTTTATTTATTTACTCTTTATAGGATGTGCATTTTTAAATTAATTAGTCTACTTTAAAAAAAATTAACATTTACCCTTAATAATAAAAAACCGATAATTTTCAAATAATTAGGTTATATCTAAAAGTTTTTATGGACTTTCTGTGGCTTCACCATTTACTTCACCATTTAAGTTAATTGCGAATAAACATCTGAAAGTTCTACTTGTATGCTCTCGTTTTTACTTCTTACGTTGCTACTATATAGCATATTTTCATGAAGTACCTTTCCCTTCGGAAGTTTAACTGTAAACTTGCTTCCTTTCCCAAATTCACTTTCAACATATATACTACCACCATGTAATTCTACAATTGACTTAACTAAACTTAAGCCAATACCCGTACCTTCTGCATTTCTTGATAACGATTTATCTACCTGCTTAAATCTATCAAATATCATATCCAAGTGCTCCTCTTCAATACCAATGCCATTATCTCTAACTGATATTTCAACAAAATCATTTTTATCCCTAACTTCCACAAATATTTCATCACCGACCTCTGAAAATTTTATAGCGTTTGATATAAGATTTAATACAATTCGCTCTATCTTCTCTGTATCACAAGCAATAATATTTTCCTCGACATCTGTATCAAAAATAATATTTAAACCTTTGCTATCAGTAAGTGTGGTAACAGACATCACTATTTCTTCTACGACTTCAACTATATTGTTATTTGATAAATTTAATTTAAAGAATCCGGCTTCAATTTTCGACAAATCGACTATATTATTAATAATTTTAGATAATCTATATGAATTTTGCTTAATTGAGTCTATGTATTTTATAATGGAATCCTTCTTCTCGTCAAGTGATCCACTATTACAATACATATTAAATAACTGAGCTGTTGCAAATATAACATTTAGTGGTGTTTTAAGTTCATGAGATATGTTAACAAGAAATTCCCCCTGTAACTTTAATGCTTTTTCCATGACAATGTTAGACTTAATTTCAGTAGTAACATCTATTATTAAAATTAATATTTCTCGAATTTCTCCATTTACACAAATCACGGGTTCAAATATAATATTCCAATATACCTCTTCCCCATTTATTAAAAGATTTTTTTTATTTAAATATTTAATTTTCTTATCCTTTAACACTTGGCAAACACACTTATAATAGTTACTCAATTTAAACATTTTGAATAAATCTTCAATCTCATTACCTTTTATGTCTTTAATTGATTTAACATTAGGCCTTAGAAGCTTTATGATATTAAATGCCTTTTTATTAATATCTACAATTTTAAAATCTGGACATGATAATCTAACAACCGGTAAATCAAAGGTGTTAATCATTCCACTAACGAATTCATATCGACTTCTTATAGCTTCCTCATGCTTAAAATAATCTGTCATGTCCTTACTACAAATCACCCCTAAACTAAATTTACCTTCACTGTCATATATAGGAGTCCCATTAACCTCTAATTGTAATGTTTTAAAAGGGGACTTTACTATCATTCTCATATTCTCAACCTTTTCTCCTCTCATAACCCTACGAGCTGGAGTATTCTCTAATTCAATTTTCTCCCCATCAATATCAAAAAGCTCAGATGGTTTATACCCATCACCTATATCGTCCATACAGTCATATGATGAGAAAAACATTTCCCTTGAAGTTTTGTTAAGCAATATATAGCGTTCTTTATTATCAAAAATAGCAATAGAATCAGATATATTTTCGATTATAGCTTCTAGTTCTTTTTTCTGTTCTTCAATTTTTTTAGACTGCTCAATTGTTTCAGTAATATCATGAAAGCAAGACACTATCATTGTTAACTCGCCAAATGCATCATAAATTGGAATTGAACTAATTTCCGCAAAATATTCCTTATTAGGATGACGCACGAAAATTTTAACATTTTTTGATTTTTCACCTCTTAATGCTCTAACTGAAGGAAATTTTTCAAATGGTATCTCATTACCGGTCATATCAAATACTTTAGTGTCTTTAAGTGCATCGCCTATATTCATTCCTATGTCCGATTGATAAATCAACCTTTTTGCTTCTGAATTGACCATTATAAATTCACCTTTATTATCGGCAAACATTACCCCTTCAGATAAATTTTCAATTATGTTAACTAACTGTATATTGTGTTGTTCTAATTGCTTTTTTTGCTGAATAATTATCTTGTTTTGCCTCTCTAAATTTTGGTTTACAAAAACTCTCTCTGTAACCTCTCTGGCAGTTTCAAATATATATTTCATATTTCCATTATCTAATATGGTTATTTGAGTAAATTTCCAATAAGTTGCATCATTTAAGATATTGTCAGCTCTAAATTCTTTTATGTAACTAGTCTTTCGCATTGCTACAATTGAGTTCCAAATAGTTTCTTCTTGGCTACCTACAAATTCTTTTACAATTTCCATAATAGGTCTACCTATACAATTACTATGTATATTATAGGATGTATTCATTAAATCAAGGTACTTTTCATTCGCTTTAAGCAATATTAAATCTGGCACACTGTAGACAGCTGCACCTGATACGTCATCTATAAATGCTTCTTCTACAAAAATTATCTTGTCATCAAGTCTAGAATTTGAAATCTCTACAAAAGTATAAATTACATCATTTGTTTCATTATCATGGTAAAGTGATATATTAACTTCTCGTGGACAAAGGGATTTTGTAAATATGTATCCTGAATACTTACTACTTATATTATGAGGAAAAATACGAGAATTGATTTTTAGCATAACTCCTATTTCTATAAGTGATTTACCTAATAAATCTTCTATTATAAAACCCGTAAAATCGAGAAATGCTTTGTTAACCTCTGTTATGGTATTCGCCCTTAAACACAAATATGGTTCTTTTTTTATATTGTTAAAATCATTAACCAACTTATTACCCCCATATTTTATATTATAATTCCACATTTATTTAATCTTCCCTAATAGGTAAGTAATAAACTTTGTTTTATCAAAACTATTTAAATTGTCTATTATAATATTTGCACTTTCTGGGTTTAATACATATTCATTAACAATATCATTGAATCCAAACACTCTTTTTTCTTCTTTATTTTCTTCTTGTTTATTACTTTTATTATCACTTTCTTCATTTTTATTGTTTATAATAATTATGTTTGCATTTCCTCGAGGAGCTATTTTTAGAATTTCTTGCTTTACATCCTCACTTCCTACATTTATAATATTTTTAAGCAACCATTTTTCCACAACCTTATCTGAATTTATGCCTAGTTTTTCTTTGCATTTCTCATCAACAAGTTCATTAAATAAATCTCCCGTATGACTATCAACCTTAACAAATATAACTTCTATCCCTCTACTCATAAATTCTTGCATTTTCTTGTAATATTCCTTTGATGATTCTTCTTTTCTCTCCCAAAACCCTGTAGCATGGTAACATATTCCAACGTAATCATGGAATATTACTACTTTCTTTTCACCTTTGCTTAGAGCATATTGACATCCTTTTACTGCACCTTCTAGTTCCCCTGCTATTTGTCTTATATTTTTAGCTGAATCACTTTTTCCACGACCACTTTCTATATGTAGAACTACATCATTACGCGTAGCTACCATTCCATATGAATATTCGCAAGTAGTTGAATTATAGCTACCATCAACATAAATATGAAGGCAATCTTTTGGATAATTGTTATCTGTTTTTTTAAAAACATTTCCTCCATCACTTAAAAACTTTTCAGCAGCATTTATATCCTCAAAGCTTTTATATTTAGCACCTTTTACACCTTTTACATATTTTAAGCACTCTGCCCAAGTGCTAACTATTTTATTCTCTATTTTCTCATTAGTACTAGAATTATATCCTTCCTTTATTGCATAAACTTTCTTTCCCATTTTAGACCTTCTCCTTTTTTAATCAAACAATATGTTTATTCATCATCTTCAACACTGATATGTGGTTAAATCCTAAAGGTATTACGGAATACCCCTGAAAGCACCATAAATAAATTATACAACAACTTACAAAATTATCAATTATATTTTTTACATTATTTACATTTCCATATTCTATTAGGTTTGATGGACG
>DHIM01000281.1:40052-44308 GCA_002403785.1 Clostridium sp. UBA4746 | reverse complement strand
GGGTTTGATGGACAAGGCCTTAAAAAGATATTATAATAGCTCTTATAAGTTGCTAATACATTAATACAATTTTGTATAGCAAAAAAAAATATACATACTATTATATCAGATATAATAGTATAACATTTAAATTAGCAGAAACAAAAAAAAAGTATATTATGCGAAAGGATGGTGAATGAGGCGACTCCGCAAATACTCTAAAAGTATAGTGGTTTACTCGCTTCGATCATATGAATAAAATTAAAAACAAATATATTTTGATTCCTGCTATCACTGCAGTTCTTTCTTTAGTATTTCTCATTTTCGTGAGTAGTACTTTTAAAATATCAAAAAATAAGCAATACACTGATTTCCTTAAAGATGCCTCAAAGCGTACCATCTCAACTGTATACGTAACAACTTCTCCTAAAATTCAAGTTAAACTTAAAGATGGTACTATTTATACAACTGATAATCCAAGAACTAACAACTTCAAAGAGAATTTGTTAAAGGATGGAATAAACGTTTCAGAGCAAACTTTAACTAATCCTTCTGAAATAGCTTCCATTTCGGGTTTTGTTCTTTCACTTATAGCGCTTGGAATCATGAGTTTTAAATCAACAAAACGAAAGTCAAAAAGCATGTTTTCAGCTACAAATCTTGATGTTGCTGCAGTGGAGGATATAGGTTTTAACTTCGCTAATGTAGCAGGCAACGAGGAAGCTAAAGATAGTGTACAGGATGTAGTAGATTTCCTTAAGAACCCTGAAAAATATTCTGCTTACGGTGCTAGAATGCCAAAGGGTGTAATTCTATATGGAGATCCGGGAACAGGGAAAACTTTACTTGCAAAAGCCGTCGCAGGCGAGGCCAATGTGCCTTTTTATGCAGTATCCGGTTCGGATTTCGTTCAGATATATGTAGGGGTTGGTGCTGGGAGAATTAGAAGCTTATTTAAAAAAGCAAGAGGTCATGGTAGAGCAGTTATATTTATTGATGAGATTGACGCTATTGGTAAAAAAAGAGATAATGGAAGTGGCGGTGGTTCTGATGAAAAAGATCAGACACTTAACGCTCTTTTAACTGAAATGTCTGGTTTTAATGAAACAGAAGGCATAATTGTAATTGCAGCAACTAATAGGCTAGATATGCTAGATGAGGCTCTACTGAGACCTGGTCGTTTTGACAGACATATTGAAGTTACTCTGCCTGATGTATCTGCCAGAGAGAAAATTTTAAAACTTCACTTTAAAAATAAACCTATTAAAGATATAGATTATGCTGAATGGGCACATAAAACTACATGTTTTTCAGGTGCAAAGCTAGAGAATTTAGCTAATGAGGCTGCCATTATTGCATGCAAGGACAATGCAGTATTTATTGAAAATCAGCATTTAGATAAAGCTTATTCAATAATGCTAGCTGGTTATGAAAAAGTTGATAGAGATTATATTAAAGATGAAGATAGAAAAATAACAGCATTCCACGAAGCAGGACATGCTTTGATTTCACTTAAGATGTTGCCAGAGGATAAAGTGTCTAAAGTAACTATTATTCCAACTACTAAAGGTGCAGGTGGTTATACTTTAAGTATTCCTGAAGATTCGCTTTATCAGAATAAGGATCATTTAAAGAAAAAAATAATGGTACTTTTAGGTGGTAGGGCTGCGGAAGAAATTATATTTGGCCTGGATCATGTAACCACTGGTGCTTATAATGACTTGCAAAGAAGTACTAATCTTGTAACAAATATGGTAACAGAATACGGAATGGGTGAGTCTTTAGGTCTACTTACTATGGCTAAACTAAAAGAATCAGGATTTACAAATCAAGATGCGGTATTCTCAGAATGCAAAGATTTAATTTCAAATTTATACGAAGATGTTAAAAGTATCTTGCTAGATGAAAAAGATTCTTTAGATGCCGTGACAGCTTTATTAATTAAAAAGGAAACTATATATCACGAAGATTTAATTAATATTATTGAAGATAAAAATAATGGAGTTGCATAAAATATTCATATTTTTATACACTAAATATGTTTAAGGAATCTCCATTTGTTCTAATGAGTAAACCATATTTCTTATACAAGGAGGTGCATTAATGTTACAACTAATCGGTTTGGTCGTTGTAATAATTATAATTTTAAAATTTATAGGAGTATTATAATTAAGATTACTTAAATGCAAATTAATGTTCCATGCTTTTTACAGAGTGTGTATAAAAAAAATAAGGGCACATGAATATAAATAACAAGTTTAAATACAAACTTGCTATCAATGTTCATGTGCCTTATTAAACTTCCGTTCTAAAATTAACCATAAAGGCTACAATCATTCCCCCAAGAAGCCCACCTACATGAGCAAAATTATCAATGTTTGGTAAAGTTGCTCCTATAAATATATTAATAAATATAACTGACAGAATACTTCTTATAAATCCATTTCCAGTTTTACCTTTAGATTTAATTGCAAAAATAAGTACTGCCCCGAGTAATCCAAAGATTGCACCTGAGGCTCCAATAGAGACATCTGTTGAAAAACCATAACTAAATATAGATGCACATATTCCAGAAATAAAATAAATAGCAATATACTTTGACTTTCCATAAACCTTTTCAACCATAGGTCCTATAGCATAAAGTGAGTACATATTGACACCTAAATGCACAATCCCACCATGTAAAAACATACAAGTTACAAACCTATAATACTGACCTTGTGTTATCAAATTATTGACTTTCGCACCAAGTATAATTAGAACATTAGTATCACTTGTAAATATACTACCTTTTGCATAAACAAAGCTCAAATATGCTGTGACTAGGTACATTATAACATTTATAGCTATAATTCCAATAGTAATCCAAGGTTTATCCCATGCGCCTATATTTTCACTATTGCTATGTAAATTGCCATTATTCATCACTTGAACTATATCTTGAACCACTTGTGAATTTACATCCTCAGAATAAGTTACTTTTCTCTTTAATAAATTCACCCTTATTAATGGTTTATTTAAAAGATGATTTTTTGAAAGCTCTTCCTCATCGCTACTCACTTCATCATCACAAACTAGTATATATATATTGTTTTTGTCACCAGGAATTTCATATTGTAATATTTCATTCATACTATTTTTCGTCATAAATATTAATCTATATAACACTCCATCAATATTTTTACTCACCGTCCACAGTTGTGATCTGTTTTTCTTACTTGTTATATCTTCTAATAAATAACCATGTTGTTGAGTAATACCATTTATGATGGCTTTTATATTTTTTTCTTTCATATTTTACTCCTACTCAAATTTATATTTTTATATTATTGTCTGCACTACAATATTATGACATTGCAACAAGTCTATTTCATAAAATTTAATAGGTTTCCTAGTTTCACTTTCATAAAGCACTCTTATTATGGGCCTATAAGGGAAATTTTTATTTTGCTTTATTACATAACCTTCAACTCCGTTGGATAATTTCAAACATATACCTAATGGGAATACTGAAAATGTTTTTTTGAAACTTTTTACTACTTCTTCATCAAAGTCTAATATTTTACTCATGTTTTTCATTGTTGTTGCTTTTAATTCACTTAGTTTTTCATCTTCCATTGGTATATCATCTAATCTATCGTCATCTACATATATATATAATGCACCTAAATCTTTAAGTTTTTATATATACCTCCCAGTTAATATAACTCCTGTTCTTAGTAGTACGCTTCCATCATTTGCAAATATGTTTTTCCCTAGAAGTTCGCCAGCCTTTACTCTCTCAATAAACTCAAGTCTCATGTCCACCTCTTGAAGTTTTTTAGTTTGTTATTTTTTTAAATATCTTCATTGATTTTAATATTATATCTATTTATATTCTTCTTGTTTTCCTTTGATTTTTATAAAAACTTCTTTAAGTTCTTGCTTTATTAATTCGCATATTTCAATTAAAGCTTCGCGGACCACCATATGCTCATCAGAATATTTGAATTTAACTAACCAGGTTGGATTATATTCATCATCTACGACCTCAATATAGTAACCTTTAGATCTAAAAATCTCCTCATTGAAATTATCATAGATTGCTGTAAATTGCCATTCTTCAACATCGACCTGCGTATCAAAAGTCAAGTTAATTAATTTTCCAGAATAATTTAATTTTGTTACAAATTCCGCACCTTCGGAAGTTTCATAGCTCCCAAGCTCTTTAACAAATTGATTAGTTTCTTTATCTATTTCCATTAGTACTAATGAAGAAAATTGCATAAAACTCATCC
>DHIM01000281.1:0-39807 GCA_002403785.1 Clostridium sp. UBA4746 | reverse complement strand
TTTTTATGACATAAATCACACTCAATTATATGTTTATGTGAATTATTATTCATGGTATAATTATACATATTATTTCCCAAATCAAATTTATTTAATATCTTTTTATTCTCTAGCAAATCTAAGGTTCTATATACCGTGGACAAGTCTATTTTTATGTCATCTTTTTTTAATAACTCATAGATTAAATTTGCGTTTATAGCTTCACTGCTACAAAGTATAATTTCTAGTATGCTTTTTCTTGCATTAGTAATTCTAATATTGTTCTCTTTTAAATATAAAATTACATTCATTTATTTCACCTTACTATATTATTTTATTTCTTTCAATATTGCTACTAAATAATTCCACATTCTATCTGTTGATGATATACTTAAATGTTCATTAGGTGTGTGTGCATCATAAATATTAGGTCCAAATGATATTTGATCAATATTACCTTCAAATTTTTCACTAAATAACCCACACTCAAGTCCTGCATGAATAGCTGCTATTTCAGGCATTGTACCGTATAAATTATTGTATACCTTTTGAAGTATTATCATTATCTTAGATTTTGGATTGTATTCCCACTCTGGATAATCGGATTCAAATTCTATAGTTGCACCTACCATTTCTGCAAGTACTATAGTTTCATCACATATTGCTTTCTTTAACGTTTTTACAGAACTTCTTATTGCAGAGTCGAATACTATGTTTTTTTCGTTAGTTGCAAGAATTCCTATATTCGTTGAACTTTGAACTAATCCAGCAATTGCCATACTCATACTCTTAACACCATTTGGAATTAAAAAAAGTATTTGAAGGGCTTTTGTAGCCGTATCCTCTGAAAAAATTTTGTTAACTTTATTGCTCATGACTTCAATAGTTAAATTAACATCAGGATCAATAGTATTTAATTCATTTTTAAATGTAGAATTCCATTGAGATAATTTTTCAATAACTCTTTTTTTATCATTTTCTCTGAATAATATAATAGCATCCGCATCACGAGGAATTGCGTTATTTTTAGCTCCTCCACTTATTGAATTTATTTTAAAATCTATAACTGATTTTAAATCCATTAAGAAACGTCCCATAATTTTGTTAGCGTTTCCTCTTGATTTGTTTATTTCCATTCCAGAGTGTCCGCCTTTTAAACCTCTTAGTCTTATGGTCGAACTTATAAAGCTTTTATCTGCCTCTTCCCAAATTATCGGAAGCTTTATTTTTTCGCGTACTCCACCTGCACAACTTACTAAAAGTTTTCCTTCTTCTTCTGAATCTATATTTATCAATATTTTCCCTTTTAAATTTTTAGGGTCTATTGCCTGGGCTCCAATCATACCTACCTCTTCTCCAGTAGTTACTAATAATTCTATTGGTGGATGTGGTATACCATTCGACGCTAGCACTGCAAGGCTAAATGCTACTGCAATACCATCGTCTGCCCCGAGAGTGGTCCCATTAGCTCTTAAAATGTCACCATCTACTATAAATTCAATAGGGTCTTTTAAAAAATCATGCTTGGCATCTATGTTTTTTTCACAGACCATATCCATGTGACCTTGAAGTATTATATTTGGAGAATTCTCATACCCTGCAGTACCAGGTTTACTAATTATAACATTTAAAGCTTTATCTTGAATAACTTTTAAATTATGTTCTTTTGCAAATTCTACCAGCCAATCACTTATTGCTTTCTCATTTCCAGAACCTCTTGGAATCTCATTCATCTCTTTAAAATATTTAAATGCCTTAAATGAACTTAAATCCTTTAATTTTGCTAACATGTTATCATCCTCTCTTTTAAAAAAACATCATCTTAAGCCCAAAAATCATTAAAATTATTCCTCCAATGTAGTCTGCATATTTCCCTACAACTTCTATCTTTTTTAGATATTTTGCAATTACAAAGGCTATTGTTACCATTACTAGAGTTACTCCCCCAATAAACAATGTATCTTTAAATAATATAACCTTTGTTATATTATTTAATACTGTAAACCCTACCACCATCGCATCTATACTTACTGATACCCCCAAAATTAAATACATTTTAGGTTTAAGTAGTGGACAACTTCCTTGATTTACAAGTCCTTCTTTAATCATAATCACTCCAACTGCAGAAATAATCATACCACCAATTATGGTTGGCATCGAAGCTATATATGTATTAAAAAGGAACCCAGCATAAGCCCCGATATATGATAATAAAAATTGAAATAACCCAAAGGAAATTGTAAAGCCTACCTTATTTACGAATGTAGTTTGGTCGTTTAAGCCTATACATAAAGCAACCCCAAACGCATCTAATGATAGTGCTAAAGCAATTATAAATAATGGGTACATATCCATGAATCCTCCCACTCCCTTCAATAATACTCTACAATATATTTAGTCCAATTTTTCTATTATTATTCTCATTTTTTAAATTTATGTGTATAACTTTCCATATACTATTATCAATTATTCTCTCTTTCTTGTCAACTGTGGTTTGCTATTATAATAGCAAATATTAAAATTTTTTTAATTTATTATTCCTTGTCTATATTGCCTTTAATAGACTATAATATAAAGGAAATTACACTAGGAGGTGTTATAATGCTTTCAATATACAGCAGTACAGAAAATAAACAGTTAACAAGGCTCGAAAATATAGAACCGGGTTGTTGGATTAACCTAATAGATCCATCAGATGAAGAATTAATATTTGTTTCAAAAAACACAAATGCACCTATGGATTTTTTAAGAGCCGCTTTAGATGAAGAAGAAACCTCCCGTATTGACATAGAAGACTGTACATTGATTATCTTGGACATTCCCTTTACAGATATGGATGATAATTCTTTAACCTATGACACTTACCCTATAGCTATGATCCATACTGATAAAGTAATAATTACGGTTTGTTTAAAAAACAGTAAAGTATTATCAGATTTCGCTGAAGGAAAAATCAGTTCCTTCTTTACATTCAAGCGTTCAAGGTTTATGCTACAAATTTTATATAGAATTGCAAACTATTATTTAATATACTTAAGACAGATTGATAAAAAAAGCTACATAGTAGAAAAACAACTTCATAAGACACTAAGAAATAAAGAACTTATTCAATTATTAGCACTCAAAAAATCACTTGTTTATTTTTCTACTTCCTTAAAAGGAAATGAAATCACTTTGGAAAAAATGCTTAAACTAGACATTCTTCAAAGGTATGAAGATGATAAAGACGTATTAGAAGATGTCATTATTGAAAATAGACAAGCTATAGAAATGTGTACTATTTATAGTGACATTTTAAAAGGCACAATGGATGCTTACGCTTCTGTTATATCAAATAAGCTTAATATAGTAATGAAATTTCTTGCTGCTATTACTATAGTTATGGCTATACCTAATATGGTTTCTGGGCTATTTGGTATGAATGTATCCGGTATTCCCTTCGCTAATAATATTGTAGGCTTTTGGAATGTGTGTGCCTTAATTGGGCTTCTAGTAATATTTGTTATATATTTTCTAAATAAAAAAGATATGTTCTAATCAAAATTATAAATAAATTAATCGAAACTAAATTAATTTATTTATAGAAAAAAGTTCAAATTATAAGATTATGGGATATAGTTTTTCACACTGTATAATTTCAGTAACCTTCTATCATATTTCTTCATACATTAATAAAGTAGAAATACTTGAAGGGAGCCTTTTATGTTCTATTGTCCAGAAAATACCAATATTCCTTATTCTCTCTATAGAGTAAGCCCAATGACTTCATATTTTAGAGTTCTTCATTCTTCACCTAAATCCCCATCGGTTGATGTGTATATTAATGACCTGTTAAAATTTAAAAATCTTACCTATGGTGCTTTTACAGATTATATAGAGGTTATGACTGGTGATTACAATTTAAAATTATATGCTGCAGGTACTAAAACTTCACCTGTACTTAATAAAAATATTTTTGTTCCACCTGAAAAAATATATACCGTAGCAGCTATTGGTTTATCACCTAACATTGATGTACTCCTTGTTCTTGAGCCTAAAGTTGTGAACCCTAGTAATAAAGTTTATATTAAATTTGCTCATTTATCACCTAATGCAGGTGCTGTCGATATTGCATTACCAGATGGTAAGATTTTATTTAGGAACATTAAGTACAAACAATTTACTGATTATATAGAAGTTCCTGCGGGCACTTATACTTTAGAAGTTAGACCAACGGGAACAACAACTATTGCTTTATATGTCCCTAATATAAAGCTAAAACCTCAGCGATTTTATACTGTTTATGCTATAGGTCTAGCAAACGACCGACCAGCCCTTCAAGCTTTAATTCCTCTTGACGGTAGTTCTTATTTAGATTTTCGCGAAGACTAGTTAAACCCAAAACAGTTTAATATTTAGAAATTATGCAATAAGTTATAAAGTGCTAGGAAGCCATCCTAGTACTTTATCTTTTTTTTACATTTTTATGTAATTTGGAACAAATAAAAAGTCACTTTACTAGTATATTGGACTATTTATTTATTTCATTTTTCTTATTGATGTGTTTATAATAAGATGTTATAATATTGTCAGTTATATATATGTATATACATTGGTATACGCATTGGTATATACATATATACAAGAATTAAAAAATATTTATTGTGCATAATAAAGTATATATTATATTAGGAGGAGAGCACATGGAAAAGTTCAAAACGATTGTAAAAAAAATCTTTAAGAGAGATTTTGTGGATGCCTTAAGTGCAATGGCATTAGGTTTATTTGCTTCATTAATCATCGGACTAATTTTAAGTCAATTAGCAAAAATTCCTGGACTAAGCTTCCTTAAAGAATTTACAACAATTATTTCATCTAAATCCCCTATAGTTGGTGCAACTATTGGTGTAGCTGTAGCTTGGGGCTTAAAAGTTACCCCTCTTACTATGTTTTCTTCAGCCGCCACTGGTGCATTCGGATATATGTATATGGGTGGGGGGCCAGTAGGAGCTTTCATTGCTGCTGTAATAGGTGCAGAGCTTGGAAACTTGGTTGCCGGAAAAACAAAACTTGATATTCTTATAGTTCCTATTATTACTATTGTTACTGGAAGTATAGCAGGTAAATTTGTTGGTCCTTATATTTCAGCATTTATGACGAATTTAGGGGCAATAATAAATTCTGCAACAACTCTTATGCCCGTTCCCATGGGAATTGCTGTATCTACTTTAATGGGACTAACACTTACTTCTCCAATTAGTAGTGCTGCAATAGCAATTTCATTAAACATGTCAGGACTTGCAGCCGGTGCAGCCACAGTTGGTTGCAGTGCCCAAATGATAGGTTTTGCGGTTTCTAGTTATAGAGAAAATAAGATAGGAGGTTTAGTATCTCAAGGACTAGGCACCTCCAAGCTACAATTGCCTAACGTCCTAAGACGTCCTCAAGTTTGGATACCTCCAACACTAGCCGGTGCAATACTCGGACCTCTATCTACTTCAGTTTTCTTTATGAAGAATAATTCTATAGGTGCAGGTATGGGCACTAGCGGTTTCGTAGGTCAGTTTGGAACCCTTGCAGCAATGCAAGGAAGTGCACCCACCTCTGTGATAGTTTTAAAAATATTACTTCTACACTTTATAGCTCCTGCTGCTCTAACTTTACTTTTCTCAGAAATTATGAGAAAGAAAGGGTGGATAAGAGAAGGAGACTTGAAACTAAAACTTTAAGTTAGTAAATTTCAAAGAAGTTGCAGGTGAATTCACCTGCAACTTCTTATATTATGTGTTTCAATTATATAAATCACTATAAATAATTTTAAATACTTGTAAAGCTTCTTCAATTCTATCACGAAGTAGGTACTTTTTGTTTTCTAATTGTCGTCTACCTTCTTCTGTAATTTTATAAATTTTCTGAGCTTTCTTAGAATTGTTCCACTCCCCAACAACCATTTGTTCTTTTTCTAATCTTTTTAAAAGAGGATATATCCCGCCCGTACTAGGGATCCAATGACCATTTGTTCGTACGCCTATCTTATGAGATATATCATTCCCATTAGTTTCTCCTAAACTTAGAATATACAAAACGTACAAAGGCAATAACCCTTTTGTGAATACTTGACCCACTGCTTCTTTTTCCTTTTGAACTTTTCGGAGTTCTAAAAGTTTTTTCTTGTATTCTACGTACAATTTTTTTTCCTGAGCCCTAATGTCTATCTCACTTTTTTTGTTTATTACATCAGACATTTATATTTATGGTTCCTCTATACAAACCATTCCTACTAAACCTGGGCCACTATGAACTCCTGATACAGGGCTTATATATCCTCCGAATTCTACTGAAATAACGTTTGGATGGTCACTTATTTTTTCCATTACTTTTTTAGTCTCCTCTAATGCATCACCATGTAATAGATAAACTTTACACTTCTTTTTATCCAAAATGTTATTTGTAAGTTCTACAAGTTTATTAAGAGATTGCTTTCTACCTCTTACCTTTTCGCATGTAAAATATTTACCATCGTCATCAAATGAAATTATAGGTTTAATATTTAAAAGCTCCGCTATAGTGCCTGCAACTTTTCCTATTCTTCCGCCTTTTTTTAAGTACTCTAATGTACCAACTACAAAATATAAATGGATTCTATTTTTAATAGATGAAATAGCTTTAACAACTTCTTCAAAACTTTTTCCATCTTGTATTAACTTTCCACATTCTGTTACTATTAATCCTTCTCCAAGTGAAATAGATTTCGAATCACATATATGAGTAGTAATACTTGGGTGATTTTCACTTATAAGTTTCATAGCATTAAATATACCTGATAACCCAGTTGATAAAGTTATTGCTATAACATGAGTGTATCCCTCTTCTTCTAATTTTAAAAATAATTCCTCCATATCCTTCATTGATGGCAAAGATGATGTAGGTACTTCTTTTTTCATATTATTATAAACTTCCTGTGGTGTAATATCTATATTATCCAAATATTCTCTATCAGAATAGATAATTCTAAAGGGTAGTACATTTATATTGTATTTTTCTATTGCGTCACTTCTTAAATCACTCGTAGTGTCTGTAATCAGCGCTATTTTGTTCAAATTAACCCCTCCTAATTATATATAATATTATAATTATATCACTATAATATTTGTGTATCAATAGTGATACATAACACTCATTTATATTAATTTGTCCAATATGTATAAATATATACAGTTATACCCAAATTTACGGAGACAGTAAATTCACGCCAAATTCACAGGGACGATTAATAACATTTTGTACTTAGATGTCAAAAAGTAGTTAATAACTATAATTAATATATATATAAACACCTTTAGCTACAATTAATCTAAAGGTATTTGTATCAACCCTTCTTCATACCTGTGTTTTATTAATGTGGAAACTACATTAAACCTGAAATAAATTTCACAAGTTCTAACTCACTGTAAAACACTTTTGAATACTCCATAGGTTTTCTTCCTATTATAAATGCTAGTATATGGTTATCTATAGCTGCTTTTATTTTATGGTAAGTTCCACCTTGAACTCCGCTATCCTTCATGAGTATTGCTTTAGCCTTGTATTCTTTAATAAATCCACAATTTAATTCGTAACCTACAGGACCTTTCATAGCCACTATATCATCTACTCTTATCCCTAATTCTAAAATGTCTTCTAAAACCTTAACGGACGGTAAAACTCTATGTATTACTCTATTATTTAAATTAAAATTTATAATTTTATCTATGTTTTTACTACCCGTAGTATTTAAAATGTTTCCTTCTACTTTTGTAAGATATTTATAAAGACTATCATAATCCTCAACTACAATAACATTTTCATTATTCTTAAACTCCTCCAAAACTGGTGGCCTCTCATATCTAACATATTGTACTCCATAGACTTTACATGCTTCAATTGCATTTTCAGTAATTTCTAGCGCATAAGGGTGGGATGCATCGATTAATATCTTTATATCATTACGTCTTATAACTTGCATTAGCCCAACTAAATCTAATGGTTTTTCATTGAAAATTTTATATTTATAATCTTTCAAAAGCTCTGCACCATATGAAGTAGCTGTTGATATAAAAATATCCTCTGTAAACTTATTTAACCCTGAGAGAATATTTTTTCCTTCTGAAGTACCTACAATTAAACCTATCATCTTTATTCACTCCTAACTATCTTAACTTGTGGAAAATAGCTGGATAGTGGGGGACGGTTAACAACTAAGTGTTGTTTATGATAGCTAAAACCAAGTTAAAAGCATGGGACAGTTAATAACTTTCCCCTGTTTATTGATATGCTAAAAGCTTAATAGTTGTTAACTGTCCCTGTAATAGTTGTTAACTGTCCCTGCATTTTTCCTCTATATTTTAAACTTGTAACCTCTTGGTGTTATAAACTTACCATCCTTTACATAACTTTGGCTGTTACCAATTATAACAATGGATAACATATCAACTATGGTTTCATTAAAGGTATCTAATGTAGATATGCTTACTTCTTGTCCATCCCGAAGTGCATTTTTAACCACAGCTATGGGAGTAGTGCCGGCTCTATGTTTTCTTATTATATCTATGCTTTCTCTTAAATAATGAGGTCTACCCTTACTTTTAGGATTGTATAATGAAATAACGAAGTCGCCTTCTGCTGCGTAATTAACTCTTTTTTTAATTAATTCGTAAGGGGTCATTAAGTCACTTAAACTTATGTTACAGTTATCATGCATTAATGGTGCTCCAAGGACTGACGCTGCAGCAGAGGAGGCTGTAACCCCTGGTATAACCTCAACTTCCTCATCTACTCGAAGCTGAAGAATTAAGCCTGCCATTCCATAAATTCCAGAATCACCAGTACTTACTACACTAACTATCTTGCCTCTACTAAGCTCTAGTGCTTTTTTGCACCGCTCTTCTTCACCCTTCATTCCTGTCGAGAATATTTCTTTACCTTTTAATAATGGTTTAATCATATCTATATATTTGTTATAACCTACAACTATATCACTTTCTTTTATAGCATCCATAGCTCTTATTGTCATATGAGACGGCCCGCCTGGACCAATTCCTATTACATATAATTTTCCCACTTTAACGTCCCCTCCACTATCTATTTTTTCCTTCGCGAAACATATGTGTAAAGGTCTTATCATACAAAAGGCTTTTTTCATATTCACAATCTATAAAATCTCCTACAAGAATTTGAGCACATTTTGTTATTTTAGCCGTTTTTACTTTCACTGCTATATCATCTAACGTTCCAATTATAGCTCTTTCATCTGACCATGTAGCCCTTTCAATTACAGCTATAGGTACATTTCTACCGTAACCTGCTTTAAGCTTTGCCACCACCTTATCTATCATACTTATAGATAAGAAAATAGCCATAGATGCTCCAATAGACGCAAGCTTTTCTAAATCCTCAGTTTCTGGTACTGGCGTTCTCCCCTCTACTCTTGTCAAAATTAGAGTTTGCGTTACACTTGGAAGCGTAAACTCTTTTTTTATAACAGAAGCTGCTGCTGAGAAGGAACTTACCCCTGGCACTATTTTATAATCTATATTTAGTTTATCTAGCTCATCCATTTGCTCTTTTATAGCTCCATATATAGCTGGGTCTCCAGTATGTAGTCTTACTACATTTTTATTTTCACTATGCGCTTTTCTCATAACCTCTACAACATCTTCTAACGTCATTGAAGCAGAATTGTGCACTACTACATCTTCTTTGCAAAAACTGATATGCTCAGCACTTACAAGCGAACCTGCATATATAACAACATCTGCACTAGATAATATATTTCTTCCCTTAACTGTTATTAAATCCACATCACCTGGTCCTGCGCCAATAAAATAAACCATTAAATTCACCTATCCTTTATTAAGTATTGCTAAATTAGTTGTTAACTGTCCCCGCCTGATAGTTGTGTTCTATTCTTTCCTGGCAATGATTAAACTCATATATTCTTTGTTTTTTAATATATCCTCGCGATTTCTTAGAACTTCTTGTCCTTCCCTGCCTGCTTTTTTAACATAAACATAGGTATAACCCTTTGCTTCTAGATGATTTATTACTTCCTCTTCAATTTTATAAACTTTCATAATTACTAAGAATTTTTCATCTTTTATTGTATCAAGCCTAGATGCAGGAAGTATTAAAAGTGGTTCATTACCTATTACTAAATACTCATTGGCAATACTTGCGCAAGCACAAAATGATGTTATCCCAGGAACTGTTTCAACTTCGTATCCACTTTCCTTTATGTAATTTAAAAGGTATATGTATGTACTATATACGAACGGATCTCCTATAGTTAAAAAAGCCACATTTTTCCCAGCCTCAAGCTTTTCTTCAATAACTTTAAATGCTTTATATATTTTAGATTCCTGCTCTGCTCCCCCCATAGGGAAATGTTTAACTAACACTTCAGAATTCTTGTTAATATATTCTTCTGCTATTTCATGGGCTATGCTTTTTCCTCCATTCATAGCACTGGGCACTACTATTACATCACATTTTCCAATAGTTTTTATTGCCTTTATTGTAAGTAGTTCCTTGTCTCCAGGTCCTACCCCTACACCGTATAATTTCGCCATAATTTATCCTCCATATCTAATTAGGCACAAACAAATAAATAACAAATAGATACGTTATTTTATTTTCATGTACCTTACTCCATTTTAATTTCTATAACAACCACACTGAGGTCATCAAAAACTTTATCCTTAATTTCTTCCACTGTACCTTTTATTATTCTTTCATCCTCATATGATAATTCTACACCTACATATATTGTAGCTTTAATATTATTATCATGGAGTTTTCTGCATAAAGCTTGTGGCGAATTACTCTTGTCAGTGAGCCACACAGATATTTCATGTTCACGTACAATTTCTATAAATTCTTCGTGCCTACCATGCATACTACCTAAATAAGAGTTTTGCCATGGTTTTTGAAGCTTACACATTAAGTATTGAAAAGAACTTATACCAGGCACTATTTCTATTTCACCATTAAAATTACTTTTTATATAATTAGTTATACCATAAAAACATGGATCACCTGATGCAATTATTGCAATATTTGTATCTACGTTTACTGTTATATAATCCATAATTTCCTTTAGTGTTTTCACTATTATCTTTTGTGTACTAATTTTAGGTATACTCATTGCAGCTCTTTCAAATCCTATGATCACTTCAACCTTTTTTATAGTTTCTACTGCTAAAGGAATAATGTATTTAGGGTTACCAGGCCCAATTCCTACTATATAAACCATATATTCTGCTACCTTTCACTATCTTATTATTTGTTATTTGTCCATTAATTGTTAACTGTCCCTACCTACTTGATTTGTTCGTTCATTAATTGTTAACCATCCCTAACTACTCATTCATTTTCTTCTTCCTGGTGTCACACAGAATTCCCTTATTCATAGAAAACATAATAACTTCTGCTAGAATCGTTTCATAAGTATACTGGAATAATCTTTTCTTTACCTTATTTGCGATATTTACATATATCCCCTGATAATCTTCTCCTAATAGCTTTATTGCTCCCTCAGTGGTTTTTTCCTTATAAACTTTAGTAACAATATCAGTAGGTGCTCCTATTAAAGCTAATTCTAGAGCTATTACTTCGAGCCTCACGTCACATACTCTACTGTGGGTTTGAAAACAGCCTGCTGCTATTTTGCTCACTTTTCCTATATGTCCTACCAGCACAATCTTTGCTATATGCTTTTCCATGCAGCTATTTAAAGCAAATCCTATAAAGTTAGAAATCATCACTATATTATCAGTTTTGAATCCTACCTTTACAGCCATATCCTCACCCATATTACCAAAAACTAAAGTGAGATCTTTATGCCCAGCAGCTACCTTTTGACATATTTCTATATGTATAGATTCTTTAAGAGCTTCCTCTGACATTGGTGTTACAATACCTGTAGTTCCTAGTATTGATATACCACCCACAATGTTTAGTCTAGGATTAAATGTTTTCTTGGCTACTTCTTCCCCCCTGGGTACAAATACAGTTATTGTAACCCCAACGTCTTTTGGGAGCACCTCTTTTACTTCTTTCTCTATCATTTTTCTAGGCACAGGGTTTATTGCCCATTCCCCTTTAGGTACGTACAATCCTTCTCCTCTAACTATCCCAACACCTTTTCCACCTTTTAAGGTATATCCTGTTTTTGATTTATCAGCTCTTGCCCAAATTTCCATGCCATCAGTTGCATCAGGGTCATCTCCTGCATCTTTTATGATAGAGCATTCAACAAATTTTTCCCCTTTTACTACCTTATCTATTGGAAGTAATAATTCTATACCCTTTGGGGTGTCTATCCTTATCTCATCTATTTCAGTGTTATAAAACAAAATTTGTGTTGCAGCTTTTGCAGCCCCCGCAGCGCAAGACCCAGTTGTATATCCACATCTAAGCTTTTTGCCATTAACATTAACATATAAATTCAGCATTATTATATACCCCCTGTTAAGGTTATTATTTATTTGAAATATCTAATAATTATGAAACTCCAGTTGCATGCTAACTTCTATCCACTATCATATACATTAGTGCGTTTAAAATGGATGCAGCCACTGTACTTCCACCTTTTCTTCCTCGCACAACAATCATTGGAAGGTCTAATTTTTCAATTTCTTTCTTAGATTCAGCTGCTCCAACAAAACCAATAGGTGCAGCTAATATAAATTTAGCATTGCATTTTCCTTCCTCAATTAACTCTTTTAATCTAAACAAAGCTGTAGGTGCATTACCGAATATGAAGAATTCCACCCCATCATCTACTGCTTTCTCTACTGCAGCCATAGAACGCGTTATGTGCCTAGTCTTTGCTATTTCTGCCACTTTTTCATCGCTTACGTAACATAAAGCCTTACAGTTTAAATCTTTAAGAGCTTTTTTATTTATACCAGCTAATGCCATTTTTGTATCAGTATATATAACTGTTCCCTTTTTAAGTAACGCTGTAGCCCCATCAATAGCTCCATCCCTAATATACACAATGTTTTTATAATCAAAATCAGCTGTAGTATGTATTACTCTTTTAATTATTAAAAGTTCTCTACCAGAAAATTTATATTCTCCCATTTCTTGTCCAATAATTTCAAAACTTTTCTTTTCTATATCCATAGGAATTTTTATATAATTCATGTTTAAATCTCCTTTTCTTTTAAGATATTTAAGATAAATAAGCAGGGACGGTTAATAACTAATTAAAGTCTTTATCTTTATACTTAGCTAAAACTATAGTTAATACTCAATTCTCACCTAAGTGAGACCCACCTATCTAAAAACATCCTTAAACCATTGTAAGTTTCCAAAAAAATGTACATGCCCATATACAGCTATAGTATTATTCTTAATATATCCACATTGCCAATTTTTCTGACTTCCATCATAAACTTCTTTAGAAAGCTTAAACACTTTTTCTTCTGATAAATCAACAAAAGATTTATGAAACTCATGACAGTGTATACACATACCTTTTGGCAAAATAGCATTTTCTACCTCTACCTTAATTTCTGCATATCCAAAATTCTGAAGTTTTTTTGTTAATGTATAATACCCATTGAAAAAACCCACTGTATTATGTGATATTTGTTCTACCCCCTGATGTTTTTCCCCTAATGTAAGGTACAGTAATCCTCCACATTCGGCATAACAGCGTAGTCCATTATCAAGAGCTATTTTTACGCTTTTCAGCATAGATGTATTTTCGGATAACTCCTTTATAAATACCTCAGGATAACCCCCACCTAGATAAAGGAAATCAATGTTACTTGGCAGCTCCTTATCTTCAATTGGGCTAAAGTATATAATTTCTCCCATTTCCTGTAGAAATTCTAAATTTTCTTTATAGTAAAAACTAAAAGCTCTGTCATAAGCTACGGCTATTCTTTTTCCCTTATGCTCCACATGAAAATTATCTACATACTTTTCACTTTCTTCAAATTGTTCTAATAATAAACCCATATCCAAATGTTTTTCTAATAACTGCGCACAAACTTCAATTTTGTCCTCTATGTCCACTATTTCAATGCTTTGGATTAGCCCTAAATGTCGACTTTTCAAGCTTACTCTTTCGTCTTTCGGAAGATAACCTAAGACCTTTAAGTTACAGTTTTTATTAATAGCAGCTTTAAGTAGATTATAATAATTTTCAGTTATGTTGTTTAGAATTATGCCCTTTATATTAGCATCTTTAAAATTAACTATTCCATTGATTTCCGCACAAAATGTTGCTACCTGGGCTTTGGGAGACAATACAAGAATAATAGGCAAGTTCAAAACCTTTGACACGTGATAAGTAGAGTATGATGTGTCTATACCTTTTCCATCATATAAACCCATTACGCCTTCAACTACTGCTAAGTCACCATTTCCTCTAGAAAAGCTAGCCTTAACCCCATTTTGTCCCATAAGATATAAATCCAAATTTCTTGAATCTTCACCAATTATCTTTGTATGAAAGGCTGGATCTATATAATCAGGTCCTACTTTATACCCCTGTACCTTGAAGCCTCTATTTTTTAACGCTTTCATAATTCCAAGTGTTACTGTGGTTTTGCCACCACCGCTGGAATTTGAAGCTATAACTATACTCTTCATCTATATTCACATCCTTTTATGTGCTGTGAACTCTCCTTAAAGATTTAAAAATCAATTAGTTGTTAACTATCCCTCAGTTTTCAACTCAACTTATCCTAAATCCCGATTAATTGTTAACCATCCCCAATGTTTTCCCACTAAATTCTAAAGTTCTTTAAACACTGAATTAATTTTTCATTTCTACCATTATCCTTGATCGCAAGCCTTATATATTGTTTATCTAGCCCTCTAAAATTGTCTGCTTTTCTTATAACAAACCCTTGAACGATACATAATTTATAAAATTTATCAGAAGTTATTCCATTTAATTTACATAATACATAGTTTCCATATGTAAAAAATACCTTATCTATAAAAGAAATATTATTTAATGATTTTAAAAACCTAGGTCTTTCCTCGCTTATCCATTTCTCGCTTTTTTGTATATATACTTCATCCTTTAACACATGACGTACAGCCACTTCTGCAAAACAGTTTATGTTCCAAGGATTTTGTTTTTCTTTAATACATTTTATTAAGCAATCATTACTACTTATTCCATACCCAAATCTTATACCAGGCAGCGCAAAAAATTTAGTTAAAGCTCTTATTATAAATAAACATTTGTATATTTTAACCAAACCCTCAAAACTGTGCCGCTTATCCCCCGTAAATTCTATAAAAGCTTCATCAATTATGATAACTTTATCATTACTCTCACAATACTCAAGAATTTTTTGAAACTCTGACTTATCTATGATATTGCCATTAGGATTATTAGGATTACCTAAAATTAAACCTTGTACATTTTTCAATTTATTTAGTATATCTTCATAATCATAGGAGAGCTGTGCATATTTATGTTTTAATAAGGTGTCCTCATTAATATTTTCTTTTAAGTAAGAATACTCAATAATACAATTCCACTTCTTAGCATCAATCTCGTACTCTACAAAGGAAGGCACCACTATTAGTAAGCTTTTATGGCAAGCTATTACTAAGTCAATTATTTCTGCAGCCCCATTTCCTAAAACAAAATAATCCTGGGGGCACCCAATGTATTCTCCTAAGACTTTTAGAACATCTCTATATTGAATATCTGGATACCTTGTTAGGGCATCTACGGCGTCACTAATGTTATCAATGAAGCTCTTAGGAACCCCTAACGGATTTATATTAGAACTATAATCTATTAATTCTCGTCCTTCAAGTAATCCATTAGTATAAACATCTCCACCATGTATCATTGAATACCTTCCTTTCTTACTTGTAAATCCACCCTAGCGTTAATTTTCAGATTTTTAAATACCCTTAGGTGTTTTTCCTACATTCTTAAATTTTTCATAGATTACATCATTAATATGCTGTATATAAATATCTTGGACGTTACTATTTTCTCCTAAACCATGCATATATAAATTAACTTTAAACCCTTCCGCTTCTAGAATATTCTTCCATGAGTCTTCCGAGTCTCCTACCATGTCATTTTTTACGTGGTCTCCTGCTACTAACAGCAGTGGCATCAATATAACTTCGGTACTCTGTCGAGCCCTAACATTAGGTATTACTCTATCTAAAGTTGGGTAGCCTTCTACTGTTGCTACATGCACATTTTCAAAACCCCTATCTCTTAAAACGCTCTCAAAACAACAATATACTGCATTTGCGATATGGTTTGTACCGTGACCCATCAGAATCACTGTGTCATTTTTTGGCAACTGCTTTGTGAGAGCATCTAACATTATTGAGTAGTCATCGGGCACGCCGTCCTCTTCTCCCTTAAAACAAATAAGAGGTCTTCCTATCACAATGTTTTCAAATGTTTCAGAGCTCTTATACCTCTTGACTACATTGTTTATATAATCAAATTCTGATCCAGGAATAACATGCAAAGGCTGAACAATTACATCCTTATAGCCTTCATTTTTCAATTTTTCCAAAGCTTCCTCTGGAGTATCCACATGAAT
The DNA here is from genome assembly GCA_002403785.1 of Clostridium sp. UBA4746. GTDB lineage: Bacteria > Bacillota > Clostridia > Clostridiales > Clostridiaceae > Clostridium_AD. The sequence goes on along the minus strand of DHIM01000281.1, from coordinate 23,257 downwards.
ATTATCCCTATTTTTAAGAACTCTAAGAATAACATGTGAGGTAAATGCTCTTCGTATATCGTACTCTGTAAATGTATGTTTTATTTTTTCTTCTATTGCATCAATAGTTACTTTTCTTGCATCTTCATATGTTGTTCCAAAACTTACAACTAATATTGCCTTCTTCATTTTTTTTCCACCTTACTAAATGTTTTTTTATATTATAACTATCCTTTTAAATACTGTTTTTCAAAAAACAAAAAAGTAGTTCACTTAAGATAGCGACTACTTTTTAATTAATTTATAATTAAATTAACTATATTAAAAAGTTCTTTCCCTCCGAAAGCTTGTTAACATCATTTAGGCAGGTCTCCTGGCTTTTGATTTTTCCTTAACTTACCCTTCATCATTGTTAAAATGATATACATTGCTTTTAAACATTGTTTTTCATTTCAAATCTGTAGACTGGTATTTAAAGGTTTATCCTCAATTACAGTAGCGGGGGCTGCTGCGGATTTTACCGCATTCCCTTTTCACCTAATACTAGGCACCTAAAATTCTATTTGATTTTCTATTATTAGTTTATTATATTTAGGCCAGACTGTCAATATTCAGTCTACAGTGTGAGAATTTAAAATTAACCAGGAAATCAACCGTAACCGGGGACAGTTAACAACTATTTATATATATATACAGCCTAAAAACTATAACCTAAGCATATGAATATCATATTGCTTAATAGGCAATAATTTTAATAAAAGTTTATAAGTGAGGTGATTTTTTATGCCAAGAAAGCCAAGGGTAAAAACAGATGACTCAATATTTCATATCATGTGTAAGAGTATCAGTGAAGTAACTTTATTTAGGGATAATGAGGATAAGAATAAGTATTTATTTCTTATAAAAAAGTATAAGACTCTATATAATTTTAAGATTTATGGGTACTGTCTCATGGATACACATTCACATTTAATGATTGATGCTAATGGCTCAGATATATCAAAAGTTATGCATGGAATAAATTTTTCTTATGCCATGTATTTTAATAGAAAATATAAAAGAGAAGGACATCTTTTTAAAGATAGATTTAAGAGTAAAATAGTTAATAATGAAAGATATTTGAAGACTTTATCTATATATATGCACAATAATCCTACAGATATAGGCGAATACACAAATTGTCCTGAAAAATATGCTTTCTCTAGCCTAGCAATATTTTTAGGAAAAAGACATGACTTCTTTAAATTAATTGATTATGGATTTATTATGAGTTTTTTTGGTAATAACCTTAAAAAAGCACGAAAAAATTACTATAACCTTGTTTTTAAGTGTAACAAAGAAAAATTAAAACAAGAAGTTGAATTTCAAGATGAAAAAACAGAGTATAAAAGTGTAAGAAAAACACTTCCTCGCAACTTTAAATCAGAAGATATATTAGGCTATATAGTATTTAAAATGAATATATCAAAGGTTCAACTTTATACTAAGTACAGCAGAAAGCTTGTACATGCAAAAGCATTAACAGTAGTTTTAATGAGATGTCTTTGTAATTTTAAATCCAGTGATATATCTAATGCACTTGGCAATATTACACAAGCTAGAATATCAAGATTAAGCACTATTGGCATAGAATTAATTGGTAGAGATACAAAATATGAAAATATCATTGAAGATTTTATTAAATTTCATGCTTATTAATAAAAACTAATTCTTTTTTGTTAAATGACTAAATACACATTTTAAATATAACTGTTAAATCTATTTTAATTATTCACTTAATATTCAATAAAATTGGACAAGTACATTAACATACAATGTTTGTTAATGTATAACACTGGAATAATAAAATAAGTATATAACTTATACATTCTCCACTTCAAGGCACAACTTCCACATAAAAACTCAACCAAATTAAAAACTAAATGATTGTTAATCGTCCCCCCTTTTTAACGGTAACCGTACACTCTTTTAATCTAATCTTAGCTAAGATAATTACACTAATTTATTGCTATAAACAAAATCATAGTTAAAATTTCAACTAATTCATTATTAGCTCCCAGACTATCTCCTGTAAGTCCAGTAATTTTGCTCTCGCAAAACTTATTAAACAAGAAACTTAAAAGTAACGCTGGAATTATTAACATAACACTTTTATTTAATCCTATTAATAAAGTTCCAAGTAAAATAGTTATAATACCCGTAATTACTAACCTTTTCACATCAATATTACCAATAAATATATTACCTGAACCTGTCTCTTTAGCATTTTTCCCTATAAAAGATATAAAAACCACAGTAAATCTCGCAATTATTGGTGTTGCAATTAATATAAGTGGTAAATTTATTTCCATGATAGTGTTCACTGCTGCATATCGTGCTAACATATCAAATACTACAGCAATAGTAGCGTAAGTCCCTACTGTGCTGTCCTTCATAACTTCTATTATTTTATATTTGTCACCTTTTAATGAAAAGAAACCATCACATGTATCACCGAGTCCATCCACATGCAACCCTCCAGTTATAACTATTGGTAAAATAACTACAAATACTGCTGTAATATTCACTGGTAGTACTTTTATTAAAATGTAATATATTAACCACTGGACAATCCCTATAAATAATCCTACCACAGGAAAAAATATAGACCCTCGCCTAAAGTTATCTTTATCACAGTTCAAACTTTTATTTATAGGTATACGTGTAAAAAACTGAAAAAAAAGTAAAAAATCATTTAAATATTCTCTCATCTTATTTTCTTGCAAAGATTATCCTTGCAAAACTCACCTCTTTCCTAAAAAGTAACAATCACTTTAATTTTAATTGGAGCCAACAAAAAAATAGTCCAAGTCCTAACTCTTTATATTGGCTTTTAATATAAATATTTCAAACAGTATTTTTATATATGCTTATGGGACAAATTAGTTTCTAAATATGCATAATGGCATCAATATATAAATTACCATATTCGTATTTTATAAGACTTATATCACCATTTTTACAACCAAATTTCCAAAACAACTCTATGTTTTCGTTCATAATATAACAATATATAGCTCTGATAACCCCTGAATGAGCACATACTAAAATATTCTCTCCATCTAATTTTTTAATATGTTCCATAAAGGTCTTAACTCTTTCACACAACTTAATATAACTTTCTCCATTAGGTGGTATAAATTCCTTCCAATTATCTCGCCAACACATGCTTTCTTTTGGATAGAGCGTCACAATTTCATCGTAGGTTTTCCCCTCAAAATCTCCAAAATTAGTTTCATTTATTCTATTATCCTGTATGACTTCAATTTTCTTTTCTCCTAAAACTAGCTTTGCCATTTCTAAGGTTCTTCTTTTATTGCTAACATATACTCTATCTAATTTTATGTCATTAAAGAAGGCTCTAGCTTTAATACCTTGGCTAATTCCAATTGCATTTAGGCTTATATCCATATTGCCATAATAAGAACCTTTTCTATTTTCTTCAGTCTGGCCATGCCTTAACAAATATATATTCATAATTTTACACCTAAATTCTACCCTATGGTATTCTCCCTTATATCTATATACTTTGTGCTATCAAGTGTGGCCTCTTCAAAGGTCCCCATATTATCCATTGTGAACAAAGCCGCCTCAATTATATTGAAAGCAAGAGGGCAGCCTGACCCCTCCCCTAATCTCATGTTTAGATTCAGCATAGGTTTTAATCCTATTTCATTCATTATAAAGGAGGCTCCAGGTTCCGCAGATAAGTGAGATGCAAATATATACCCTATTACTAGAGGGTTTAATTTATAGGCACACAGAGCGGCTGCTGAGGATATAAAGCCATCAATAACAATGGGTACTCTATTTTTCGCAGCTGACAGAAAACAACCACATAATCCTGCGATATCGAATCCTCCAACTTTTGAAAGCACATCAATAACATCATTCTTATCAGGCTTGTTAACTTCAATGGACTTTTTAATTACTCTTTTTTTATTAATATATTGTTCCTCTGTAATTCCAGATCCTTTACCTACTGCCATATCTACCTCTAATCCGGAAAAAACGCTTAAAATAGCCGCGCTTGTGGCTGTATTTCCTACACCCATTTCCCCAGTTCCAAACAAATCATAACCCTTATCTACTAAATCATCAACTGTGGCAATCCCAACTTCTATAGCTTTAATTGTTTGTTCTTTAGTCATTGCAGGCCCTTTCATCATATTCATGGTGCCATATGCAATCTTTTTATTTATAATTTTAGGATTGTTAAAAACCACATCAACGCCTACATCTACAACGGTAATGTCACTTCCAGCAAATTTTGATAAAACATATACCCCTGTAATTTTCTTTGTGAAATTATCAGTAACTGTAGCCGTTACACTTTTGGGGCAATTAGAAACTCCCTCATCTACAACGCCATTATCGCCGCACATTATAACCACATTCTTTTTATTAATTTTGTTATGTACCTTTCCAGTAATTCCCGCCATCTTTGCTATAATGTTTTCTATTTCACCAAGACTTCCAATAGGTTTTGTTAAACTGTCAAGTCTTTCACATGCATTTTTAATAGCTTCTTTATTTAGTGGTTCAATACATTGTAATGTATTTTTGAAAATTTCCATTTTGTTTATCCCCCTGCTAGTCTAAGTCTATTAAAAATCGTTACATAATAAAAAAGAAATATTATTGCGATATAAAAATCCTATTTTATACGCCTAATAGCAATGTAAGTCTCTTTAAATACACCTTTATAGTATTCTAAAAAAAAAACTTTTTCAAGGAAAATCACCAATTGCCTTAGAAAAATATACATTAGTTATTAACAGTCCCTTCTTGTTGTTTCCCTTATTGATAATCTTTTTATCTTTAAAAACATTTATTATTTGTTAACCGTCCCCCTTTCTTTACTTTCTTAATACACTTGGTGCTATCAACCCGTGCTAAGGACTTTCACCCTTTAGATTGCGCCCATGCTGGGCGCACCATAAAAAAGCAGAGACATCTGAATGTCCCTGCTCTTAAATATTGCATAAATATTAATATTATTTGTTAATATATATCATTATCGTCTATAACGGGCAAACTATCTAAATTATTGCCTTTATCTTGATCTGGTAAACTTCTTAAGAACTCTTCACCTTTTTTTGAAGTTGAGACAGAAACCCCACTTATATTTCCTTGTTTCGCAAGTAATACAGCTTGTTCTTTTGAAACTATTTCTCCATTTTCAAGTTCATATGCTGTGATTTCTCCTTTACTGTCTTTCGCTACTCTACTAATCGCATGGGTTGAACCTTCGTTTTTATTCATAATAACACTACCTTTCTTATTAAACGCATAAAAATAAGCGTTTTTATTAAAAGATACTCAAGCAATATTAAATATGCTATAAAATAAAGTATCATCATATACAGTTTTACCAATTATATAAATTTTATGAGATATATTTATATAATTATTTGTCAATAATATTAATAGGGTTATTGCAAGTTATTCGCATTTAGGTGTATACTACTTGTTGCTGCTATTATTTTATGCATATTATCATTACTATTTTGCATAATTGCTTTTGTAATAATTAATAGTGGTTAACCGCAAGATTCAATAAGGAGGATTTAGATGATTAACATAAAAAATTTATGTTTTACATATACAAATTCAAAGCCCTATGTACTGAATAATATTAATATTAGAATTGATAAAGGAAGTTATGTTTCAATTTTAGGTGAAAATGGTAGTTCCAAAAGTACTTTAGTTAAATTAATATTAGATTTACTAAAACCTAACAGTGGTGAAATTGTTATACATACATCTAAAATTGCATATGTAGCGCAAAAGGTCGAGAATTTCAATGCTCAGTTTCCTATAACAGTTTATGAAATGTTAAATTGCCACAGAAAAGTATTAAAACTTAAAGATAAAAATTTGATTATAAAAAGTCTACAATCTGTAGGTATGGAAGATCATACTCATACTCTTATTGGAAATCTCTCTGGAGGACAGCAACAAAAAATTTTTATTGCTAGAAGTTTGATTGGAAATCCTGAGCTATTGATTTTAGATGAACCTTCTACCGGTATAGACATGCAAAGCATGGAAGATATCTATGGAATTATTAAGGGCCTAAATAAAAAACTAGGTATTACAGTTGTTTCTGTGGAACATAACTTAAAAGCGGCTCTTGAGAATTCAACTGATATCTTTGAGATGAGTAAGTGTAGTGGAATACTTTACACTATACACAATTATAAAAATAAATTAAAAGACGAAAGGGGGTAACATTACTTTATGTTCGAATATGGTTTTATGCAAAATGCATTAATTGCCTCAGTTTTAATTTCTATTCTATTTCCTATTGTAGGGGTTTTCCTTGTGTTAAAAAGATACTCCATGATGGGTGATACTATGTCACATGCATCCTTCGCGGGAGTAGCTATTGGCTTGGTTCTTGGGTACAATCCTATACTTTGTGCCTTTTTCTTCACAGCTCTATGTGGTTTATCTATTGAATTCCTAAGAGATTATTATAAAAAATACGCAGAATTAATTCTAGCTATTGTACTTACTTTTAGTGTAGGTATAGGAATAACTTTATTAAGTACAGGTAAAGCAGGTGCTAATGTTAATTCTTTTTTATTTGGAAGTATTCTAACTGTTACAAAAGCTGATTTATACATAATGCTTGTACTTAGTATTATCTCTATAATAACTTTACTTTCTCTATATAATCAATTATTATATATTACTTTTGATGAAGAAGGTGCTAAAGTTTCTGGTGTAAAGGTTAAAGTAATCAACTATGTTTTCGCTCTACTTGTAGGGGCTACTATCTCAGTATCTCTAAGAATACTAGGAATACTTGTTATGTCCTCTATGATAGCTTTACCTGTAGCCACATCACTGCAACTAAATAAAGGGTTTAAACAAACTTTAATTTACTCAATAATGTTTGGGTTTATTGACATAATATTAGGACTTGTCATATCCTACTACATAAATTGTGCCCCAGGCGGAACTATAGCTCTAACTTCTGTATTTGTCTTAGTGCTTATAATTGGCAGCAAAAAATTATTGTCTAAAATATAGTTATCAAATGCGTTGCTTTTAGCTACCAACCGCCGAATTAAAATCAGTTCCAAGCAGAAAAAAATTTGACAAAAGTAAACTAATTACTGGTTTTCTTGAAAATGAATACGAAACCATTATACAATCACTTATTAATGCGCCTTCTGCCATTAATTGTAAGCCTTGAAGATCATCAATTACCAATCATAAATATGATTTCTATTTAGAAAACAATAATATTTAAACTGAAAAATGCTTAGAGACACTAAACATCTAGATATGGGCATAGGACTTAGTTATATATATAATTCAGCAACTGATAAAAAACTATGAAAAGTATTTTATACCTTTCATAGTTTTTTATTTTTAATCCCATTTTAAAACAATTAATATTTCTCATCTAATAACTTTTCTAAAAGCTTTTGCTCTACATTCTTTGCTTCTAAAAGCATATTCTCATCATATCTTTTTTTACCCATAAGCTTAAAAATAATATCACCTTTTTTAAAACCTTTATCATTTAACTTATATTCTTTAAATAGTCTTTTAATCATACCCTTATTTATTTTAAGTAAGGATTCCAATTCCTCTATAAGATAAAATTTCTTAATTAAAATCTCTTCAAGTTTTTTCTGCATAGTAAGCTTATATTCTATATCTAATCTCCTATTTTTATGAGGTCCGGTTTTTCCTCTATGATGGTGGGTGCAAAGGTATCTAAAGTTAAGTGGAAATTCGATGCCTCCTTGGCTCTTATAAACAATATGATGTTTATCCGCTTGATTTCCACAGACTTCACACTTTAACAATATTTTACCCTCCTTAAAGTATTACGAGGCAAAACAATTATTAGTTGTTTTGCCTCGTAATATTCACTTAAATTTATAATTTTTTAAGATATAACGCTTTTACTAAAACTTATAGTTTTTTAACTTATCTCCTAATATATCTCCTAAAGTTAATCCACTTTGTTCTTCTTGCTTATATTGTGAAAAATCTTCATTTCCTCTTGCTGCTTCTTTGATACTTAAACTTATTCTTCTATCTTTTTCATTTATTTCACCAATTTTAACTTTTACAACTTCTCCAACTTTTAATACGTCAGAAACCTTTGCTATACGTTCCTCTGATATTTCAGATAAATGAACTAGTCCTTCTACTCCTGATTCAAGTTGTACAAAAGCACCGAAATCCATCAATTTTACAACAGTTCCTTCTACTATAGCACCTGGCTTATAGTTACTTACTATATTATTCCAAGGGTTTCCCTCTTCAGCTTTAAGTCCTAAAGATATTCTTCCTTTCTCTTTATCAAAATCTAGTACATTAACCTCTACTTCGTCTCCAACTGATACTACTTCTGATGGATCTTGAACTCTTTTCCATGATAATTGTGATACGTGGATAAGACCATCAATGCCACCTAAATCTACAAACGCACCAAATTTAGCTAATCTAGTTACGATACCTTTTCTCTTTTCACCCTTTTTAAGCTCATTCCAAATTATATCTCTCTTAACTTGATTTTCTTCTTTTTCTATTACTCTTCTAGATAAAACTATGTTTTTGTTTTCTTTATCAAGTTCAATTATTTTAACTACCAAAGTTCTTCCTTTAAATTCTTGTAGGTTTTCTATATATGCATCTGACATTTGTGACGCAGGTATAAATGCTCTGACTCCCTCAATATAAGTCGTAGCTCCACCTTTTACTATATCACCAATTGTTATCTCTAAAGTTTCGTTTGCATCTAAAATTTCTTGGAATTTATCCCATACTTTTAAGCCATCTGCTCTTTTTTTAGATAAGAGCACGTTTCCTTCTCCATTATTAATCTTCATTATATATACAGAAATTTCATCACCAATCTTAACTATGTCTGTAGGATTGATATCTTTTTCATTTGATATCTCTTCTTTTGGTATAACTCCGTCTGTCATAAAACCTATGTTAACTACCACTTCTTCTTCATTTACAGAAAGTACAGTTCCTTGTACAACGTCTCCACTATGAATATATACTGTAGAATCATCAGTATTATCCATTGCATCTTTCATTGTAACTTCCTCGTTGCTATCTGTTGTCATATCTTTCATTGTAACTTCTTCTTTATTATTATTATCTGTTGTCATATAAATACACTCCTCTTATTGCATAATTGTTACTAAAACTATCTTAAAATTATTTATAGTCCACTTTATTATATTCTATAAATAATCATTGAAATCCTTCTTATTATCAAAATACACTTGTTTGAACTCTATTTCTTTAATAGCATCTACTTCATTATATCATACTTCCCCTATACATAAGGTCATACCATCCAATTTCATCTTATTTTTTATGATTTTCCCTCCACTAAGTTCTACGCAAGGCTCACAAACAGCCCTAACCCCAATAGTTTGCTCTACAAAATCACTGCCACAAAATTTATATTGTATCAACCTAATATCTTCAATAGTAAATATTTTGAGCTGGCACCTAAAATAATTTGCTAAATCGTTTATTGCAACCTCATCTTTTTTTAATGTAACAGTTGCTATAAATTTTATAGCCCTAATATCTATGCTATATTCTTTAAGAATCCTTATTACTGTCTGCTGCATTTTTTCAGTTGGAAAATCTTTTCGACATCCTATTCCCAGTACGATATTTCTTCTTATTAATTTAAGAGTAGGTATTATATCTGCTAATATTTCCCTATTAATACTTTCTTTATTACAAACGCATAATAATCCACTAATATCCTCTAAACTACTACTATATCCAGTAGGTGTTAATATTATGCCTTTTTCATCAAAAAAACCAATTTTTTTTCCTGCTACTAAAAGAGCAGCTATATCTTTTGATTTTTTTAAATCATCAATAATCAGTCCATTATTTTTTGCTACCATATCTGGAGCAGTAATGCCTAAATTATCTGTAGCCGTAGTTATTATAGGCTTTGCCTTAAGAACTCTACTAACTTCTAATGTGAGCTCATTTGCCCCACCTAAATGACCACTTAATAGACTTATAACATAAGTACAAGAATTATCTATAACTACTACTGCAGGATCTAAGTCCTTACTTTTTACGTATGGTGCTATAGCTCTAACTGCAATACCCGTAGAACTTATAAAAATTATACCTCTATAACTTTCCATTACCTTTTTACTAACCTTCGTAAAATTAAAATTCTTTTGTTTTTTCTTTGAATATAAATCAATATCGAAACTTGAAGCTAGAGTTTCAGCAATCTCGTCTCCCTTTTCTGTAAATGTAATAACTGCATATTTCATTTTTCACCATTCCTATTATACATCATACTATGATTAAACAAAAAACACAAAATAATCGCAAAATAATCGGGGACGGTTAATAACTTAATAACTATTTTTAGAATTAGTCACAAAATTATTAACCGTCCCCAGCTCCACACATTTCTAAAAAAATTGTATAGTAATTTTTTATTATTACCATACAATTATAATTATGGATGTTATTATCTTTCTTCTCTAAAATAAGGAACTGAAAGCCCCGCTGGTGGTGAGTTTTTATTAGATTTCTTAATAGATACTAATACTAAAATAACTATTGTAACTACATATGGTAGCAAATCAATAAGATATTGGGATACTTCAAAATTTGGTAAACCCTGAAGTCTAAATCCTAATATATCAAGACCTCCAAAAAGGTATGCTCCTATAATTGCTCTATGAGGTCTCCAAGTTGCAAAAATTACTAAGGCCACTGCTATCCACCCTCTACCTGCAGTTACATTTTCCTGCCATGCCGGTACATAAACAAGTGATAGATAAGCACCTCCAAGACCACAAAGAGCTCCACCTATTAATGTATTTACATATTTATATACATTGACACTTATACTAGCTGCATCTGCAGCTGCAGGATTTTCCCCAACAGCCATAGTATTTAATCCCTTAGCTGTTTTATATAAATATATAAATAAGAGGAAAGTTATAATGTATCCCATATATACAAACACATCTTGCTTAAAAAATATATCCCCTATATAAGGTATATCAGAAAGTATTGGAATACTTTTAGGCACAAAAAATGCTTTAACTTTATCTGGGGTAACTTGTCCAATCAATTTCTTACCTAACATACTTGAAAACCCTGTTCCAAATATAGTTAGTGTTAAACCACATACAACTTGATTTGCACGAAGTGTTACAGTTAAAAATGCATATATTAATGCCCCAAAGGCTCCTGCAATTGCCGCAGCTATCATAGCTATAATTGGATTTCCGGTACTTAACCCTGCCATAAATCCAACTACGGAACCCATAAGCATCATACCTTCTACACCTAAATTAAGGTTACCTACCTTCTCTGTTAATAACTCACCTAAGGTAGCGAAAAGTAGCGGAGTACCTGCTACAACAGCAGCGGCTAAAAATGTTGTTATACTATTCATTTTTATTTTCCTCCTTTAGTGTACTTTGAGACTTAAAATCCATTTTATATTTAGTGAAAAATTCACTTCCTAATACGAAAAATAATATAACTGCTTGAATTAATTGTGCAGCTGCCTCAGGAATACCAAATGCTGTTTGAACAAATGACGCCCCCTCTAAAAGGGCAGCAAAAAGTATTGATACTACAATTATTATCGGTGCACTTAGTGCTGAAAGCCATGCTATGATTATAGCTGTAAATCCTGCCCCACCTGCTACTGCAGGAGATAAGGTTCTACTCACAGCTGATACCTGAATCACACCCGCAATTCCACATAAAGCTCCACTTAAGAATATAGCTATATACATAGTTTTTCGAATTTTAATTCCAGCATACATTGCTGTTTTTTCACTTTCTCCAAGAACCGATATTTCATAGCCCTTCTTAGTATATTTCATGAAAATATACACTATAATTACAAGTATAAGTGCGATTATCCATCCCATATTTATACCCAAAACATCTGGAAGCGTTGCATTCACAGAAAAACTAGGTATTGTAGGGAACCCCATTGCGTTCTTATCTTTCCAAGGGCCATACTGTAGATATGTAACAAATTTTAAGGCTATGTAATTTAACATCAAAGTTACAATTGTTTCATTTGTATTCCATTTTCCTTTAAGCACAGCTGCAATTAATGCCCATAAGCCTCCTCCTATAATACCTGCACAGAACATTATAAGTAATAACGGTATTGTAGACATATTGGGGTACTTTAAAGCAAAAAAGGTAGCAGCAAATGCTCCCATCACTATTTGTCCTTCACCACCAATATTCCAAAATTGCATTTTGAAGGCAATAGAAATTCCAAGTGAAGTTATAATAAGTGGTATTGCCCTAATAAGTGTTTGTTTTATACTATAAGTTGAACCAAAACTTCCTTTTACAATAGATGCATAAACATCTATTGGATTAAGTTTAATTACGAGTAAAAACATACCAAGTACCAATAATGACAGGAGAATTGATATACATCTAATTTTAAAATTATCAATCTTACTAATTCCAGCTCTTTTAACAATCTGCATCATCTATAACTCCCCCCTTTTCGGCCGCATTTCCCACCATCATCATACCAATTTTTTCTCTTGAAGCATCCCTTGCAGAAACAATTCCGGTAGCTTGTCCATTACAAAGAACCATAATTTTGTCACATAATTGAATTAATACATCTAGATCTTCTCCAATGAATAATATTGCCGTTCCCTTTTTTTTCTCCTCGCTTATTAAATCGTAAATTGTATAACATGTATTAATATCCAGACCTCTAACTGCATATGCCATAATAAGTATCTTAGGATTCATGCTTAATTCTCTTCCAACTAATATTTTTTGTATATTACCACCTGATAAATATTTTATAGGATGATAGATATCCGGTGTTTTAATTTCAAACTTTTTAACCATGTTTTTTGCTTTAATTACGACTGGTTTTCTATCTATAAACATACCCTTTTGTTTATGATAGTCTTTTAATAAAAGGTTATCCACCATACCCATAGACGCAACCAAACCCATTCCTAATCTATCTTCTGGTATAAAGCTCATGCTTATACCTTTATTAATAATATCTCTAGGAGATTTGCCTACTAGATTCTCCCCTTCAAAAACCATTTCACCAGCAGCCACATTTTGTATTCCAGCAATAGCTTCACATAATTCTCTTTGTCCACTACCAGCGATTCCAGCCACACCAAGAATTTCTCCACTCCTTAGGGTGAAACTAATATTCTTAATTATCTCTGCCTTTTCGGCATTTAGCACCTTTAAATCTTTTATCTCAAGCAGTACCTCTCCAGGGTCTTTCTCTATCCTATGTATAGCTAAGTTCGCCTTACGTCCCATCATTAATTCTGTTAATTGTTTTGGAGTGGTATTTGCTTTATTCACTGTTTTTACTGCTTCCCCTTTTCTTAACACAGTAATCTTGTCGCATATATCCATTACTTCACTCATTTTATGACTTATAAATATAATTGCGCAGCCTTTCTCTTTCATCTTCCTCATTATCTTAAATAATTTCTCAGTCTCGCTTTTAGTAAAAACCGTAGTAGGTTCATCTAATACTAAAATATCAGCACCTCTATAAAGCACCTTAAGTATTTCAAGGTTTTGCCTTTCGCCAACTGCCATATCAGAAACAAATTTATTTATATCAAGCTCTAAATGAAATTTTTCACATATATCATTAATCTTTTTAATTTCAAGCTTGTTGTTAAAAAATATACCTCTATTTTGCCCCAGCAATATATTTTGCCTAGCTGTCATTTCCTCAACTAATTTAAAATGTTGATATATCATTCCTACACCAGCATTTATAGCATCCTTCGGGCAAGTGAAATTCATATTTTTTCCGTGAATAAAAATAGAACCGCTATCAGGGGTATATATTCCTGATAGCATGTTCATGAGAGTACTTTTGCCAGCCCCATTTTCACCTAGAAGTGCATGGATTTCACCACCATGCACCGTTAAGTTCATATTTTTATTAGCGATTACTTTTCCAAAAGTCTTGCTAATATTCTCTATAGATACATATGGGATTTTATCCATAAATAAATCATCCTCTCTAATATATTATTAAATCATATATTATTTTGCTATTTTTCCTTCTACTCCTTTAACAAACCAATTAAATTGTAATAATTCTGCGTCTGTCATAACTTTGTCTTTTGCTATTTTAACGGCTCCTGTTTGATCTTTTAAAGGTCCTACAAATATTTTATTTTTACCTGATAAAATATCTGCTTTAGCTTTTTCTACAGCCGCCTTTGCTCCAGTTGGTGCATTTTTTGTAAGTGGTGCAAGATTAACTACTCCAGATTCTAGTCCTTTCCAATAACTTCCTGATTTCCAAGTACCAGCTTGAATAGCTTTTACTTGTTCAATGTAATATGGTGCCCAATTCCAAATTGGTGCTGTCATATACGCCTTAGGTGCTTTAGCTTTCATATCTGTATTATATCCAATAGCAGATATACCGGCTTCTTCTGCTGCTTGTAATGGTCCTGCAGTGTCTTGATGTTGAGCCATTACATCTACACCTTCTGCAATTAAAGCTTTTCCTGCCTCTTTTTCCCTAGCTGGATCATACCAAGTATTAGTCCATTTAACTTTTACCACAGCTTTTGGATTAACCGATTGTACTCCTAGTGTAAACGCATTTATTCCTCTTATTACTTCCGGAATTGGAAATGCTGCAACATATCCTATTTTGTTTGTTTTAGTCTTCATTCCAGCAACTATGCCTGAAAGATATCTTGCTTGATATATACGTCCAAAAAAAGTGGACATATTTGCTGAAGTTTTGTACCCAGATGCATGCAAGTATTTAACATCAGGATGTTTCGCAGCTGATGCAGCCATTCCATCCATAAATCCAAAGCTTGTTCCTACAATGACATTTGCTCCTTGATTAATCATTTCCTCGCATACTTTTTCTACTTCTGCTAAATCCTCTTTTACTGATTCCTTATATAAAGTCTTTACACCTAACTGTTTTTCAAGCTCTTTCCTTCCCACGTCATGAGAATATGTATAACCCTCATCACCTACAGGTCCTACATATATAAATCCTACAGTAATTTCCTTTTTTTGCGTTGCTTTATCTCCAGTTTTTTTCTCACTACTACATCCCACTAATATAAATGACATAATTAATGTAAACGTTAATAACAAACTTCCTAACTTCTTTTTCATTGTCAAGTCCCCCTTTAATATAAATTACTTTTTATTTGAAAATCACCTTATTATCTTGTAACGATTTTATTATTGCGAGTGATTCTACTTTAATACCCTCCTTTTCTATACATTTTCTCCCATTTTGGAATGCTTTCTCAATTACAATTCCTACTCCAACCACGGAAGCTTCAGCTTGGCGTGTAATTTTTATAAGTCCTAGTGCTGCATTTCCATTTGCTAAAAAGTCATCAATTATCAAAATTTTATCTTCTTTTTTTATATACTTTTTACTAGTCCTTATTTTGTAGTTTTTGTTTTTTGTAAAAGAGAACACATCAGCTTCATATACACTTGTGTCCATTGTAGTTGATCCATGTTTTTTTGCAAAAACTACAGGAATGTTATTAAAGTATTGTGCCACAATACATGCTATTCCTATACCAGATGCTTCAACTGTTAATATCTTTGTAATTTCACTACCCGAAAACCTTTTTTTGAATTCTTGTCCAATTTCATTTAAGAGCTTTATATCAATTTGATGATTAAGAAAACTGTCAACTTTTAAGATTTCACTGCCTATTACTATTCCCTGATTTGTTATTTTATTCTTTAGTGCTTCCATACATCTTCTCCTTTGTTAATTATGTTTGGACATATATACCTTTTAAAATAAAAACTCCCTAGTAAACGCGTTAACTAGGGAGTTTTCAATAAAATTTCAAATAAAAATAATTAATGTTACAATCATTTCCCTGTTTTTATTAAAACACCCATAGTTAAGTACTTTACGGTTACTTGGTAGAGACGCTTAGACCATATTACTAAGCATATATGAGCTTACGAATATTAAATTTTGTTTCTTATTAATTGTTCGTGTTTATGTCTTATAGTAATATTACAACATTTTTTTTGTTGAATCAATATGTATTTTAAAAAATGCTGCACTAGATAATTATCTAGTACAGCATTTTTAAATAGGTATTATTTAATATGAACTGCAGGAGTTCCCCAAATTTCTTTTGCATATTTCCTGACAGTGTTATCGCTTGAAAAGATACCAGATTTCGCTATATTTATAATAGCCATTTGTTGCCATATAGATTTTTGTCTGTATAACCTATCAATTTCTTTATGAGCCTTTACATAAGAATCAAAGTCCTTAAGTACAAAATACTCATCATTATGCGATAATAAAGTATCATATATACCCATAAACTCCATTGTAGGGGTATCTAAAAATCCATTTATTAACTGATTTAATACGGTTTTTATTCGTTCATCATTATTATATATGTCATACGATATATAATTTTTATTCTTATAATACTCTATTACTTCTTTTGATGTAAGACCAAATAATATAATATTTTCTTTTCCAACCTCATCAAATATTTCTACATTTGCTCCATCCAAAGTGGCTATGGTTATAGCACCATTCATCATGAACTTCATATTACCAGTTCCAGATGCCTCCTTTGATGCAGTAGAAATCTGTTCACTAACATCAGCGCAAGGAATAATTTTCTCAGCTAGTGACACTCCATAATTTTCAAGGAATAAAATTTTTATTTTACCCTGGGCTATAGGGTCATTATTTATTTTTTTTGCTAAAGTATTAATAAGTTTAATAGTTTGTTTTGCTATATAATAACTTGGTGAAGCTTTCGCACCAAATATAAAAGTTCTTGGAACCATATCCAAATTTGGATTTTCGCGAAGCTCATTATATAAATGCATTATATGGAGTACATTTAAAGTTTGTCTTTTATAGGAATGTGCTCTTTTTACATGAACATCAAATATTGAACTCGGATCAATTGATGTTCCATAGTTCGCCTGTACATAGTTTGAAAATTTTATTTTATTATTAATTTTTATATTATGTGTTTTCTCTTGAAAAGCGGTATCCTTTGCATAATCCATTAAATTATGGAGCTCATTTGGAGACTTTATCCACTTATTACCTATAGTTTCTGTTATTAGCTTTGCAAGCTCCATATTAGAATTTAACAGCCATCTCCTATGAGTTATACCATTAGTTTGATTGTTAAATTTTTCAGGAAAAAATTCATAAAAATTAGCCAATTCTTGATGTTTTAATAATTCTGTATGAAGTTTCGCAACTCCATTAACAGAATGGCCTCCTACAATGGCGAGGTATGCCATCCTTACATAACCATCATAAATAATTGACATTTTATTGACTTTGTTCCAATCACCATTATACCTATGATACACTTCATTACAAAAACGCCTATTTATTTCTTCTACAATCATATAAATACGTGGAAGTAATTTTTTAAACATTTCAACACGCCATTTTTCTAGTGCTTCCGCCATAATTGTATGGTTAGTGTATGCCATAGTCCCCGTTGTAATATTCCATGCATCGTCCCAAGATAAGTTTTCCTCATCAATTAGCATTCTCATTAATTCAGCCACGGCTACAGCTGGGTGGGTATCATTTATTTGCACGGCCACGTGTTTATGAAACTCAAGGAGTGAAAGTTTTTTCTTTTTATAATTTCTTAAAATACTTTGAAGTCCAGCACTTACGAAAAAATACTCTTGCTTAAGCCTTAATAATTTGCCTTTTTCATAACTATCATCTGGATATAAAACTTGTGAAATGGCTTCCACTGAATATTTTTTCTCACCAGCTTTTGCATAATCTCCTTGACTAAATGATGAGAAATCAAAATCCTCTTCCATTGTTTCTGCACTCCAAAGTCTTAAAGTGTTTACAGTATTGTTTTTATATCCTTTTACTGGCGTATCATAGGGTACAGCTTTCACAACTTCATAATTTTTATGGATAACTTTAATTATCCCATCTTCATCACTTAAATGTACTTGCCCACCAAATCTCACTTCTACAAATTTACTTTCTTTCCTTATCTCCCAAGCATTACCATTCTTTAACCAATTGTCAGGCACTTCTACTTGGTAACCGCCTTCTATTTTTTGTTTAAATAATCCATATTTATACCTTATCCCGCAACCATGACCAGGTATTTCAGTCGACGCCATAGAGTCAAGAAAGCATGCTGCTAACCTTCCTAATCCACCATTACCAAGCCCCGCATCTAATTCTATATCCTCTACTTCTATTAAACTAATTCCTAAATCATTCAGTGCCTCATCGCATATATCCTTTATTCCTAAATTAACCAAGTTACTATTAAGTAATCTACCAACTAAGAACTCCATAGAAAAATAATACACTTGTTTTCCTCTATTTTTTCCATACTCTTTATTGCTTTCTATCCAGGGTTTAGAGCAATAATCTTTTACTAGAGCACCTAAAGCCAAATATTGATGCAATGACGATGCATTAACAACATCTTCTGCAAACATTGTTTGTAGTTTTTCTATATAATCAACTTTAAACATTTCTTTATCTATTACCACAACATTCACCACCTAGCAATTTTAGAATTTACATATTTCTAAAAATTTATTTTATTAGATTATTATATAAATCCATATAGTTTTCAGCTGAATTTTCCCAACTATTGTTTGAAAGCATGGCATTTTGAACTAACTTATCCCAAGATGCTTTATCTTTGTATAATTCGAGAGCTCTAATTATCGCATCTAATAATTCTTTACTACTGTAATTACTAAAAGAAAAACCATTGCCTTTCTCAGTATATTTATTATAAGGGATAATGGTGTCTTTTAGCCCTCCAGTTTCGCGAATAATTGGAATGCTTCCATATTTTAAAGCTATAAGTTGCCCTATTCCACAAGGTTCAAATAACGATGGCATCAAGAACATATCCGAAGCGGCATATATTTGTTGTGCGAGCTTCTCATCAAAAACAATGTTTGTTGATATCCTACTTGGATAAATAGAAGCATAATACTGAAATATGTCTTCATAATATCCGTCACCATTACCAAGTAATACTATTTGGATAGGAAGACTGAGCAATTCTTGAAGTCTATCCACAATTAAATCTAGACCTTTTTGCTTTACTAGTCTAGTTACAATACCTATCATAGGTACATCCTCACAAACAGGAAAACCTAGTTTTTCTTGAAGTGCTAACTTGTTTTCAACCTTCTCTTTTATATTTGAAACATCATAATTGTATAATATTTTTTTATCTGTTTTTGGGTTGTATAATTCGTAGTCTATACCATTTACTATGCCATATAACTTGTCAGCCTTTGAGGATAATAATCCATCTAATCTTTCACCATAAAACGGGGTTCGAATTTCCTTTGCATAGGTATCACTTACAGTAGTCACCGCATCTGAGAAAACAATTCCACCTTTCATAAAAGATACAACATCATAGAATTTAAGTGCATCATCATTAAAATACTTATGATCTAAATCTATTAAATCACCTAGTATTTCCTTTGGAAATATTCCTTGGTATTGTAAATTATGTATAGTAAATACACTTTTTATTTTGCTATACAATTTATCATAACTATAGTTTTCTTTAAGCAAAGCTGGCAAAATTCCACATTGCCAATCATTACAATGAATTACATCTGGTATAAAATCCTCCATGTGTTTTATAGATTCTAATACTGCTTTTGAGAAAAAAGAGAATCTTTCACCATCATCATAATATCCATATGTCTGAGGTCTTTTAAAATAATCTTCATTATCTACAAAATAGTAAGGAACCTCATCATAAGTTAAATATTCCAAACCACAATATTGATTTCTCCAGCCAACTTGTACATTAAAAGCAGCTATACCTTCCATGCAATTCTTAAAGGACAAGGCAATGCTACTATATTTAGGTATTATTACTCTTGCATCGATACCAAGTTTTCTTAATGCTTTAGGTAATGCATATGCCACATCCCCAAGACCCCCTGTTTTAATAAATGGATATGCTTCAGAAGCCACAAATAATACTTTCATATTAACCCCCCTTTAATTATGGTCGAAATTTTTTCTCAATTACTACTGGGAACTCTTCATCACCCTCAAGTACTGTATTCTCACGTATAATGGTATTTTTATCAATTATGACATTAGTAAGTTTGCATCCTTTTTTAATTTCACAATTTTGAAATATTATGCAATTTTTAATTTCTGCGCCTTCATGTACGATTACTCTTCTTGATATTACACTCTTTTCTATTTTCCCTTTCAAAATACATCCATTGGAAATTAAAGAATTATTGACTTTTGCTCCATTAAAATATTTAGTTGGGGCTTCATCTTTGCTTTTTGTGTAAATTAACCCTTTGCTATGGAATAATTCCTTTGTTATTTTAGAGTTTAACATCTCCATACTAATTTTATAATAGTTTTTTATGGAATTTACACATTGAAGATACCCTTTAAACTCATATGCATTAACATTGAGTTTTGAAACATAATTATAAATAGCTGCTTTTATAGAATTATGATATCCTGTCTGAACACACTTGTTTACAATAGATATGAGGGTACTTTTTTTCATTATAAACATTTCCATTGATATATTTAAGTTGTCCTCTGCTCCTATGTTTTTCCCAATGCTCAAGACTTTGTTTTCTTCATTAATATATAAAGTATTACAATTTATATATTGCTTTTTGCCGTTTACTGTTTTTTTATATATTAAAGTTATCTCACTACCAGATTCCTCGTGATATTTAGCAGCCTCATTGTAATCCATATTACATAACATATATGAAGAAGATATTATCACATAGTCCTGCTTCGTTCTGTAAATATATTCCATATTACCACTTAATACATCTATATCCCTTAATTGTTCTCTCTCTGAAGTAAGATTAAACAAAAATAATCCATTTAATTTTCTATCTAAATCCCAAGGTTTACCAGAACCTAAATGGTCAACTAATGACCTAGATTTTGTGTTAGTAAAAATACCCACATTATGAATACCTGAATTTACCATATTTGAAAGTACAAAATCAATAATTCTGTATCTTCCACCTATAGGTATAGACGCTATTGGCCTCGATTTTGTAAGACTTTTAATATTATCTTCTTGCTCATTTAACATTAATATTCCTATATAATTTTTAAGCATTTTATCACCTCGTCAAATTTATAATTTAGTGGATATCTGTGCATCAACTTTAACTTCGCGCCCTTTTTCTATTACAATAATATCTCGTCCATTTCCAATGCATGAATTACGTCTTATGATAACATCGCTTCCTATAATGGCTTTATCAATAACCACATTATTTCCTATTTTAGTATTCGGTAAAATAACTGAATTAGTTATTTTAGTGTTTTTCCCCACATGTACTCCTTGGAAAAGCACACAATTGCTTATTTCCCCTAAAACAGTACAACCCTCATTTAGCAAGGCATTATTAATTATAGCCTCTGGTCCTATGTATTGTGGTGGCAACATAGGATTAACTGTATATATCCTCCATGCAGTATCATGTATATTCAATTCGTTATCATCTGATAATAAATCCATATTAGCTTCCCAAAAACTATCAAGAGTACCAACATCTCTCCAGTATCCTTTGAATGGATATGCATAAAGTTTCTGATTATTCAAAAGCATTTTTGGTATTATATTTTTTCCAAAATCATTACTAGAACTTTTATCAAGGTTGTCCTCTTTTAAAAGTTGTTTAAGAATAGCCCAGTTAAATATATAAACTCCCATAGATGCTAAATTACTTTTAGGATCTTCTGGTTTTTCTTCAAATTCAAAAACGCTATGATCTTCGCGAGTGTTCATTATTCCGAATCTACTACACTCATCGTGTGGTACTTCTATTACTGCAATAGTAACATCGCTGCCTTTTTCTTTATGAAAATCTAACATTTTTGAATAATCCATTTTATAAATATGGTCTCCTGATAAAATAAGAACATATTCTGGATCATAACTATCAATATAATTTGTATTTTGAAATATAGCATCTGCCGTGCCATTATACCAATTTCCCCCATCTTCGCTTTGGTAAGGTGGTAAAAGACTTACGCCTCCATCTCTCCTGTCTAAATCCCAAGGCGAACCTATGCCTATATGAGAATTTAAGGACAATGGTTGATATTGAGTAAGAACCCCTACCGTATCTATATCTGAATTAGAACAATTACTTAAAGAAAAATCTATAATTTTATACTTTCCTCCAAATGGAACTGCAGGCTTTGCAGTCGTTTTCGTCAATTGTTTTAGTCTTGATCCTTGGCCTCCTGCCAAGATCATAGCTATCATTTCTTTTTTTATCATTCTACTTCTCCCCCTTCTATACTCCACTAATTTAACTATCTACGAGCTTTTAATACTGAAACTTGGTTGTCTCCATTTGGTTTTATGAAAATCATAGATAAGACTGGCACACTAATATTTATACAATAAGGCTGCCTATTCCACTTTCCATTATTGAGACTCTTCAATAAATTGACCAAAATCCCCATCTATAAATAATAACTTTTTATTTGGAGGTGACATCATATACCCATAAAAGAGTCTTAGACTTGCAAACTTATAATCATACTCCCAACCATTTTATCTAATAAAGATTTTTTACCGTGAATCACCTTATTATGTGAATGTGGCAAAATAAATTTTAAGAAAACGCATACATTAATCTAATGGATACTTTTTAATAAGAAGCAATTCTATTTGGGTATATCACATTTAGAGTACATAACTTAAGAGCCTGTACGCAATTTTGAAATAAAAATAAAATTTATTGTTTTTACCCAAATCTTATCCTTCCAATGTTAATTTTTAAAATTTACTACCACTGATGTTATATTAGTTATTAATACTAAAAATCACTGAGAATCCAGCCCCCTTTTTACCATTTTTTGTTCTTTATTTCCATCCCATAAATTTGTAACTATTAAATTCCTGACTATGGGAAAAGAAAACTTAACATTATTTATAACTACCTCCAACTTTAAACATATACATATTATAATTTATTTGAATGCGCCTTAGTAACTATAATTTGTAGTACAATCTATAAAAAATAAATTTTCTACCTGCTTAAGTTTTCAAATATGAAAGAAAACCTTGTTTTGTTTATTTTAACAAAATGTTTACAATCACTATTTACAATTATAACATATAAAGCGCTTTGAATGGAAGATTTTATAATTTAAAAA
>DHIM01000301.1 GCA_002403785.1 Clostridium sp. UBA4746 | reverse complement strand
AAGGTATTCTTTATAACATTATGAATATAAATTACTATAAATTTTTATCGTATTTTACTATTTTAGCTTCTGTTTGCCATTTTTTCATGGCTGCTGTCCATTCACTAGTTTTTCCCGCCGTTAAAAGTGCTTTTTCTATTTGTGATTTAACCGCTGCAAATTTCTTTTCAGGAGTTGCTTTATTTGCAATAGATTTTATTATGTGATATCCAAATTGAGTTTTAACTGGTTGTGAAATTGTTCCTTGTTTTAGCTTAATAGCAGCTGCCATAAATGTTTTATCCATTTGAGTATCGTTATACTTTAAAGTTCCTAAATCTCCGCCAGTATCCTTAGTTCCATCTGTACCTTTTTCCTTTGCGAGTTTAGCAAAATCTTCACCAGCATCTAAACGTTTCTTAATAGCTTTAGCTTCTGCTTCTGTGGCAACTAAAATATGAGCTACATGAATTGTACCATCTGTAAATTCAATGGGATTGCTGTTGTAATATGCTTTTTCCTGTGCATCAGTAACTTTAACATTTTTTGTAATTTCAGTATATAACACATCCTGAATAACACTTGGCTTTATTCTTGCTTTTAGTGCTGCTTCTGTAAGGTTCGCCTGTGCTAATGCCTCCGTATATTTCGCGTCCGTTCCCAAACTTTTCTTTATTTCTGTTAGTTGATTGTCTATTTGCGCGTTTAATTGAGCATCGGTAGGCATTAATTTAAGCTCTGCAGCTTTATGATTTACAATTTTCTCAGTAATTAAGCCTTCTACTACTTGCTGTTTTTGGGTTTTTAGCTGCGTCATAGCCTCAGTATTAGTAGTATAATTTGATCCATATTGTGTTTGCAGTTGTTTAATAACACCTACTAATTGTTCGTCCACCTGCCCTCTTGTTATTTTAGAACCATAAACCTTTGCTACTGGACTATTAGCAATACCTTGTGGTGTTTTTTCAATCATATTACAACCTATTAACGATGTAGCAAACATAGTTATTAAAGCCGTACAAATTATCTTTTTTACGTTTTTCATTATTATATTTCCCCCATTCTATATGTAATATCGTCATTTAAATTTTACTTCGATACCCATTAATTTTAACACAAATCTACTTAATTTCAACTATACTTTTTATGTGATTTACAATCTCTATTAAATTTGCAAGCATCTCTTCTTTATTTAAATTTTTTAATTTATATGCAAATACTGGCTTATCCCCTAATTTAAATACAATACTCCTATTATATTTAGTAACCAAGGCTTTAACTAATTCTTTATTTATTCGATCACTACTATCAAATTGTAGTATTATTTCCTCCTTTTCTTCTTTAATCTCTATTATTCCTACCTTCGCTGATATACACCTAAGATAAGCAATATCCATAAGACTTACAACACACGTTGGTATATCCGAAAATCTATCTTCTATTTCCTCTTGTATGTCTAACATATCTTCGCGCGAATCAATAGCTGCAATTTTCTTGTAAATTTCAATTTTTTGCATCTCATCTTCAATATAGGTTCCGGGAATGTATGCATCTATTTTTATTTCAACAGTTGTCTCAATAGGTTCCTTTTCTACATCCCCTCTTATATTTTTCACCGTTTCTTCGAGCATCCTACAGTATAAATCATACCCAACGGCCGCCATATGACCATGTTGAGCTCCACCCATCATATTCCCAGCGCCCCTAATTTCAAGATCTCTCATTGCAATTTTAAAACCTGATCCTAATTCTGTAAAATCCTTAATTGCCTTAAGTCTCTTTTCAGCCACCTCAGTTAGCACCTTATCTTTTTTATAAGTAAGGTATGCATAAGCTATTCTATTTGACCTACCAACTCTACCCCTTAATTGGTAAAGCTGAGAAAGTCCCATTTTATCAGCCTCGTAAATAATAATTGTATTTGTATTTTGAATATCTATTCCAGTCTCTATAATCGTTGTGCACATTAATATATCATACTTATTTTCCATAAACTCTATCATAACAGCTTCTAATTCTCTTTCAGTCATTTGCCCATGTGCAATGCATACTCTAGCTTCTGGAACTAATTTGCCAATGTAGGCTGCCATTTCTTTAATAGTCTCTACTCTATTGTACACAAAGAAAACTTGACCATTTCTATTTAATTCTCTTAATATAGCATCCCTTATTAGTTGATCATTAAACTCCACCACATAAGTTTGTATTGGATACCTCTCCTCTGGTGGTGTCTCTATTACACTTATGTCTCGAACTCCGGTAAGAGACATATGCAGGGTTCTTGGAATAGGAGTAGCTGTTAAAGTAATCACGTCTATATTCTTTCTTAGGCTTTTTATTTTTTCCTTGTGAGTAACACCAAAACGTTGTTCCTCATCTATAATTAATACTCCTAAATCTTTAAACTTTACATCGCTCTGTATTATTCTGTGAGTTCCTATTAATATATCTACATTTCCTTCTTTTGTAGCTTTAATAACAACTTTCTGCTCAGCTGGTGTTCTAAATCTACTTACCATTTCAACTTTTACTGGAAAATCAGAAAATCTTTTGGTAAGATTTTTATAATGCTGCTCAGCGAGTATTGTAGTTGGCACTAAAAATGCTACTTGCTTACCATCCATAACTGCTTTAAAAGCCGCTCTAACGGCTACTTCTGTTTTTCCATATCCAACGTCTCCACATATTAACCTATCCATTGGTTTATCCGATTCCATATCTTTTTTAATTTCTTCAATTGCTATTAATTGATCTGGAGTTTCATCAAATGGAAATTCTTCTTCAAATTGTTTTTGCCATACAGTATCCTTGCTATATTTATGACCCTTCAGTGTAGCCCTTGTTGCATAAAGCTTTACCAAGTCCTCTGCAATATCTGCGATAGAGTTTTTAACCTTATTTTTAGCCTTGACCCATTCAGCGCCACCTAGTTTGCTAATTTTAGGTGCCTTTCCCTCGCTTCCGATATACTTTTGTACCAAATCTAATTGTTCTACTGGAACATAGAGGGTATCGCCAGAATTATAGCTGAGTTCTAGATAATCTCTTTTATGACCGTGAACCTCTAGTTGCTTAATTCCTTTATATACACCTATTCCATGATTCACATGAACAACATAATCTCCCAATTTAAGTTCTGTGAAACTTTTAATCTTACTTACTCCCTTTTTACTGGACCTGCTAGTAGTTTTTCGTTTTGATTGTCCAAAAACCTCTTTATCTGATATTACGCATAGTTTTAGCTCAGGATATTCAAATCCCTTTAATTGATTACCAAAGGTTACAACTACTTCTCCAAACTCAACTTGCGCAATACTGTCCTTATATACGCTCTCAATTCCCCTATCCCTAAGAGTACCTATAAGTCTTTCACCTCTAGTTCGCGTACCCGATAGAATTACAGTCTTATAGCCTTTACTTTTTTTATCCTTTATATCATCAATAAGCATATCTAATTGACCATGAAAATCAAAAATGCTAATTTGAGAAAAAGATATTATGGATTTTGGCTTAAGTAGTTTTGTAGTTTTAGCAATAGCATTTATTGTCATAACTTCAAGTGCCTCTAAGTCTTCATATATATTCTGCTTGTTAATTAAAACTTCCGCTTGCTTTGACAGTATGCTACCTCTCCTTAAACAAGTTTCGTAATTTTCTTCAAACTCAAGATATACACTGTCTAGTTTACCAAGGCACCTTTGAGCATCATCAACTACTATAAATGCTCCCTTCATATAATCTAAAAAAGTAGATGTAGTATCATAAAAATAAGGCATATAGCTATCGATGTCTTTAAAACTCCAGGTTTCTTTAAGTGATTCTAAGTTTATATTAACTAAAGATGTTATTCTTTCTATAATTTCTTTGTCCTTCTTTTTATTAAGGTTACCTAATACATTTTCCAAATCTTCCTTTATTTTATTATATCCTTTATTTCTGCTCTCATCAGTTAGTATTATTTCCTTTGCTGGAAATATATCTATTTCGGAAACCTTATCAATGCTTCTTTGAGTTTCACTATTGAACGTTCTTATAGAATCTATTTCATCATCATAGAGTTCTATCCTAAAAGGCAGAGCCGATATAGGAGGATATACATCTATAATTCCACCTCTTATAGAAAATTGGCCCTTATTTTCGACTCTATCTACTCTTTCATAGCCACACTGGATTAATTGTTCTGAAAAGGGTTTAAAATTTAAAGTACTTCCTACAGACAACTTAAAAATATATTGTTTTAATAGATCTATAGGAATATATGTAGCTGCCAAAGCCTCAATACATGTAATTATTATTTTTTTACCATCCTCGGTAATCTTTTTCATTACCTTAAGTCTTTCCCATCTTAAATCTCCAGATACAGCATCCGCATTATAAAATCCCATTTCTCTAGTCGGAAAATAATATACCTCATTTACATAAAACGATAGGTCATCGTAAATATTTTTAGCCTCTACATCACTATGCGTTAATATTAATATGGATTTATCTAATTGCCCGTACACACCACTCACTAAATAGTTCTTCGCTGATTCCGAAAGCCCATATACACCAATTGGATATGCTTTCTTCTCTATATTTGTTAGAATATTTTTAAATTGATTACTCTCTTTCAAAGGCTTCATAAGCCCACTCAGTCTCATGTTAACACCTCTCACTCACCGCATAAATATATAAATAATATTTTAATAATAAATATTGTTGTAATAATAAATTTGATTAAGCATTAAACCCATTAAACTGATTCATAGCCTCCGTACATCCTTTTTCTATTATAGTTTGGGTAGCCTTTACACTAGCTTCAAAAGTCTCTTCTACAAGTACTCGATGTTCTTTAGAGAAACGACCTAAAACATGAGGTATTAGTGCCTTTTGTGGTTGCCCTACACCTATTTTTATTCTTGGAAATATATCCGAAGACATACATGCAATAATACTTTTTATCCCATTATGACCACCAGCACTGCCTTTGCTTCTTATTCTTAATCTACCTGCATCCAAACTAATATCATCATATATTATGATGATATTTTCATTAGGAATTTTATAAAATGAGGATGCCTCGCGTACACTTTCCCCACTTAAATTCATATATGTACTAGGTTTTAAAAGGATAACTTTTTGAGACGCTATGTTAATTTCCGAGCATACACCTTTAAATTTTATCCTATTAATTGAAACATTATACTTATATGCCATTAAATCAATTGCATCAAATCCTACATTATGTCTTGTATGTTTATATTCATCTCCTGGATTTCCCAGTCCAACTACCAAGTACATTACTACCTCCATATATAATCATGTTATGCTATATATCTATCACATAATTATTTTTTCATTTTTATATTTATAATATTATACCAAAAAAGTATTTTAATCCACAACTCTACATAAAAATTACCATATAATACATGTTTTTATTAATATAATCTCAAAAAAATAACTAGTTTGTATGCTAGTTATTTTAAAATACCCACCTATAATGGAATAATTCATCTTCAGTGAACCTTTAGTTCAGAAAGAACTATGCTAATATTTTTAACTTTACCATTTCTCCAAATTTTACATGATAAACGATCAGAAATCTTAAACTTTTCCAAAACATTACTTACGTCTTCCATATTTTTGACACTAGCATCTCCTATTTGAATTAAAATATCATTAGGCATAATTCCACCTACATCTGCTCCACTTCCACTTACAACTTCTTGTACATAAACTCCCTGAGCAGCATAATTACCTTTTGAAATTGAAGGCACCCCATAAATACCTATAGCAGGTCTAATGACTTTACCGTTAGTCATTAACCCCATAATAATCTCTTTGACTTCATTTATATTAATAGCAAAACCCATTCCATAAGTTCCGCTTGCTGAACTAATTTTTGAACTATTTATACCAATAACTTCTCCATAAATATTACATAATGCACCACCACTATTTTCTGGGTTTATTGCTGCATCAGTTTGTAATATTTTATATATAGTTTGTTCACCAGTTTTTTTATCAACTATATTAATTTTTCTATCTAGTGCACTTATAATACCTACAGTAACCATTCCCGAAAACTGTTCTCCGAGTGGATTACCAACGGCAATAGCTAAGTCACCAACATTTACCTTTGATGAATTAGCAAATGTTGCAATAGGAAGACTTCCAGCATCGACTTTTATAACTGCCAAATCTGATATAGCATCTGTGCCAACAACTGTCGCCTTCAAAACTTTATCATTACTCAATTTTACTTTTATTTCTGTTCCACCTTCAACCGAGTGATAATTAGTAATAATATATCCATCACTTTTAAATATAATTCCAGAACCACTTCCTTCTGGCGTATCCCACAATCCTTCCTCTTTATTGCTAACGCCAACTACTGCTGGTGCTACTTTTTCAGAAACCCGTGAAATACTATTACTATAAATACCTTTAATATTCTTATTTTCTACACTATTCGAGCTTAAATTGCCGGTGATGTCTTTTTGTACCTTGTCTTTGTTAATTAAATACTGTGCTGTAATTCCCCCAGAAAGGGATGCTATTAGTATAAAGCTACATATTTTTAAAAACACTTTAAAATAATCTTTTTTATTGTTTTTTCTAAATTTTATCTCACCAAATATATCCTGGTCACAATCTGCATTCTTCCACATGGCGTCTCTTATTTCTTCATAAGATTCATAGTTATCCTTATTATTCATAACATCACCCCCTAATGGTTATAGATAGTGTAAACACTATCTTT
>DHIM01000300.1:1151-11396 GCA_002403785.1 Clostridium sp. UBA4746 | reverse complement strand
TAATTATGTTAAATTATAAAAAAGTAAACATAATTAAATCTAATAATAAATTTTAATGAAAGTTATTTTATTGATAATTATGTCAATAATTATGAAATACAAATTAATAAAGGTAAGGGTGATAATATGGCAATACAAATTATGTCTGCTGCATTTACAGGAATTAATGGTGTTATAGTTACCGTCGAAATTGATATAACCCGCGGTTTACCTGCTTTAAACATTGTTGGACTTGCAGATACGTCCGTTAAAGAGTCAAAAGAACGAGTACGGTCTGCAATATTAAACTCGGGTTTTGATTTTCCAGTAAACAGGATAACTATAAATTTAGCACCAGCTGATTTGAAAAAAGAAGGGTCGCTATTTGATTTACCAATAGCTATAGGTATCTTGCTTGCAACTAAACAAGTAAATGTTAATGATATTAATGATTATCTTTTTATAGGAGAATTATCTTTATCTGGTCAATTAAAGAAAGTAAGAGGCTCCTTACCCGTAATTATGGAGGGCGTAAGAAATAAAATTGAAAAATTTATAGTCCCTACAAATAATGCGCAGGAATGTAGTCTTGTTAAATCTGCAAAGATATACGCTTTAGATAATTTAAAGCAGGTAGTAGATTTCTTGAATTATAAGGACTTAATGCCATATGAGAGAAACAATAATGAAGAAATATTAATAAATGGAGAGTTAGATTATGAAGATGTTTTTGGGCAGGAAAGTTCAAAACGTGCTATTGAAGTGGCCGCTGCAGGAGGT
This sequence comes from Clostridium sp. UBA4746, assembly GCA_002403785.1. Taxonomy (GTDB): domain Bacteria; phylum Bacillota; class Clostridia; order Clostridiales; family Clostridiaceae; genus Clostridium_AD. The sequence goes on along the minus strand of DHIM01000300.1, from coordinate 10,637 downwards.
CATAATTTGATTATGTATGGGCCGCCGGGCTCTGGAAAATCAATGATGGCTAAAAGAATTCCAACTATATTACCTTCTTTAAGTCAAGAGGAGTCACTCGAGGTTACAAAAATTTATAGTGTATCTGGAAAGCTTTGTGATGGTGAAAAAATTATTCTGCAAAGACCTTTTAGGAGCCCACACCATACTATAACCAGGATTGCTTTTGTTGGCGGTGGGAATAAAATAATACCTGGAGAAATTTCTTTAGCACACAAAGGTGTATTGTTTTTAGATGAAATATTAGAGTTTAAAAAAACTGTGTTAGAAATATTAAGGCAACCTTTAGAGGAGAGAAAAATTAGCATTTCAAGAATTAATGGAACCGTAGAATACCCATCAAACTTTATGTTTGTAGGTGCTTTAAACCCATGTCCTTGTGGATATTATGGGTCATATGAAAAGCAATGTAGTTGTAGTGATTATGAAAGACGAAGATATTTGAGTAAACTTAGTGGACCGCTATTAGATAGAATTGATATATTTACAGCAGTGAATTTTCTGCCTTATAATAAAATAACTAGCGGTAAAAATAGTGAAAAGTCTAATGTTATAAAAAAAAGAGTTGAACAAGCTAGAGATATTCAAGAAAAAAGATTCAGTACGGAAGGAATTCACTGCAATGCGGAAATGAGTCAAAAACAAATTAAAAACTACTGTCATTTAGATAATAAAGCTAATAGAATTATGGAATTAATGTATAATAAATTCACTCTAAGTACAAGAGCATATTCTAGAATTCTTAAGGTGGCCAGGACTATAGCAGATCTAGATAAATGTAAAAATATTTTAGATAAACATATAATAGAAGCTATACAATATAGAAAGTTTATTGATGAGAGGATAGTTTAACAATAAATAATAAAGTAGTGGAGGTAGAGTAAAAGGATGAACGAATATGATATATGGTTTTCTTTAGTTAAATTATCCCCTAAAAATAAACTGAAATTAATAAATGATTTCCAAAACACACAACAAATATGGTATTATGGTGTACATAATAAAAAAACAGAATATTTCAATAAAAATTTAATTGACGTTCTGACCAACGCTTGGAATCAAAAGGAAATTGATAACGTACGAAAAGATTTGGAGGTTAATGAAATAAAATCAGTCAATTATGACGAAGCTGAGTATCCTAAGAAACTGAAAAATTATGATGATGCACCATTTACATTGTTTTATAAAGGAAACATATTACCATTAAATGAAGGGTATAATATTTCGATAGTGGGCTCGAGAAAATACTCAAATTACGGTAAGGATGTTACTAAAATTATATGCTCAGATTTATGTGCTAATAATATTAATATTATTAGTGGAATGGCTAAGGGCATCGATACATTTGCCCATGAGAGTTGTTTGGATAATGAATCCTATACTTGTGCAGTTTTAGGTTCAGGATTAGATATAATATATCCTAAACAGAACTTGAAAATTTTCAATAAAATAGTTGAAAAAGGAGCTGTCATTTCGGAGTTTGTGCCAGGTACACCACCATATGCGTATAATTTTCCTCAACGTAATAGAATAATAAGCGCTCTCAGTGATATTATTATCGTAGTAGAGGCTGGCGAAAAAAGTGGATCTTTGATAACGGCGAATTTAGCACTTGAACAAGGTAAAGATGTTATGGCTGTACCAGGATCTATATTTTCATATGAAAGTAAAGGAACAAATAAATTAATAAAAGATGGAGCATTCCCTCTTACATCTGCTAATGATATATTTAATTTAATGGGGATAGAAATGAAAAATCAAAAAAAAACCATTGTAAAGTCGCTAAGTAGCCAAGTTAATAAGCAAATATATAGCATTATAAATGATATTCCACTGCATATTAACGACATTATAAGAATAACTAACATTGACATAAAACAATTATATGGGGTATTATTTGAAATGCAGATTAAAAATGAAATATTATGTCTATCAGGAAACTATTATGTAAAAGTAAATGACAAAATATAAGTGAATATATATTAACTATATTAGAATACATTGATGGAGGGGATAAGATGGGACAAAAACTCGTTATAGTTGAGTCACCTGCAAAAGCTAAAACTATAAAAAAATATTTGGGTAGCAATTATATAGTAGAAGCGTCCATGGGACATGTTAGAGATTTGCCAAAAAGCCAATTGGGCGTTGACATAGAAAATAATTACCAACCAAAATATATAACTATTCGTGGTAAAGGGGAACTCCTTGATAAACTGAGAAAAGCAGCTAAGAAAAGTGATAAAATTTATTTGGCAACAGATCCTGATAGAGAGGGCGAAGCTATAGCATGGCATTTAGCAAAAGCTTTAAAAATAGATGAAAAAGACAAATGTAGAATTGAATTTAATGAGATAACCAAAACAGCTGTTAAAAAAGCAATAAAATCTCCAAGAGTAATAAATGGTACTCTTGTGGATGCCCAACAAGCAAGACGTATACTTGATAGATTAGTTGGATATGAAATTAGTCCTATACTTTGGAGAAAAGTTAAATGGGGACTTAGTGCAGGACGAGTTCAATCAGTTACACTTAAAATAATTTGTGATAGACAAAAGGAAATAGAAAAGTTTATTACTAAAGAATATTGGACTATAGAATGTGAGTTATGCAAAGAAGGAGAACCTCAGAAATTAAGTGTTAAATTAGTTTCAAAGGGTGGCGATAAAGTTGAAATGAATTCTAAAGAAGAAAGTGATAATGTCATTAATCAACTTAATGAAAAAGAATTTATTGTAAGCAAAACAAAAAAAACATCAAAGAGTAAAAATCCACTGCCACCATTCATAACAAGTACACTTCAACAAGATGCTTATAGAAAACTTAATTTCGCAACTAAAAGAACTATGTCTATTGCACAACAATTATATGAAGGTATGGAGATAGAGGGGCATGGAACAGTAGGACTAATTACATATATGAGAACTGATTCTACTAGAATAGCTGAAGAAGCTCAATTAAATGCAAAAGATTTTATTTGTAATAGATATGGAGAGAAGTATTATCCTACAACTCCTAGAGTATTTAAAAGTAAAAAAAATATACAGGATGCTCATGAAGCTATTAGACCTTCTAATATCGAAATAACACCAGAAATAGCTAAGAAAACCCTAAAAGCTCCACAGTATAAATTATATACATTGATTTGGAATAGATTTGTGGCAAGTCAAATGGAATCATGTTTACTTGATACTGTGTCTATTGATATAGCAAATGGGGATTATGTGTTTAAAGCATCAGGATCTAAAGTAGCTTTTGATGGATTTAAAAAGATCTATGATGAAGAGTTAGATGAGCAAGAAAATACTCTGAAACTTCCGGAAGTGATTAAAGGAGATATTTTATATAGTGAAAAAACTGAAGGCAAACAGCATTTTACTTTGCCACCTGCAAAATTTTCGGAAGCATCACTTGTAAAAACATTAGAAGAAAATGGTATAGGAAGACCTAGTACTTATGCACCAATTATTACAACTCTTTTAAGTAGAAAATATATAGAAAAAGATAAAAAAACACTGGAAGTAACAGAATTGGGGAATATAGTAAATAATATTGTAAGTGAATACTTTAAACAGATAGTGGATATTGAATTTACAGCACAAATGGAGAATAACTTAGATTTTATAGAAGAAGGACAAGAAAAATGGCAAAGTATAGTTAATGATTTTTTTACACCGCTTAAGGTGGACATTGATATTGCAGAGAAAGAGATAGCCAAAATCACTATTGAAGATGAAGTTACAGATGTAGTATGTGATAAATGTGGCAAGTTTATGGTAATAAAACATGGAAGATTTGGCGATTTTATGGCTTGTCCTGGTTATCCAGAGTGCAAAAATACAAAAGCAATTACTAAAGAATTGGAACTCCCTTGTCCTAAATGTGGTGGAACAATTTTAGAGAGAAGAAGTAAAAAGGGTACTAAATTTTTTGGATGCAGTAATTATCCACAATGTGATTTCGTAAGCTGGTTTGAACCAACTGAAATAAAATGTCCTGAATGTAATACGTATATGGTTAAAAGGTATAGTAAAACTAAAAGCGATTATATGGAATGTTCTAATAAAGAATGTAAGCATAAAGAATATAAAGAAGAAGAAAATAGTGAAGAAAAGTAAAAATAATATAATAATTAAGACAATTCTTTAAAGCCCTTAAATACTATGTCGAAATATATGAAAATGCTGTTGATATAGCATGAATGTTGTGATATTATTAATTGGAGAAAGAACGATTCTAAAAATTTTAAATATTGTGAATTCTATCTATTCTAAAGTAAAATAACTTTATGAATTGGCTTAATAATATAAGTTGTAGTTTTTAACATAAACGAGGAGGAATATTGTGTCACTATTAGATAAAACAAGAATGTTGAATAAGATATTGCAAAAATCAGGAACAGAACCAGTAGTTTTTGATGATATTTGTAATTTATTAAGTGATGTATTGCAATGTAATGTATATATTGTTAGTAGAAAAGGGAAAATATTAGGCTATAACTTATCCAGTGGATTTGAATGTGATGTTGTAAAGAATGAGATTATAAAAAACATGAGATTCCCAGAAAATTACAATAACAGGTTACTTAATATTAATGAAACAAAAGCTAATCTTACAAATGAAAATGGTTGTGAATTTCAAGATAATAGGGAATGTGTAATAGAACATAAAGTGTCCACTATAGTACCGATAAATGGGAATAGAGAAAGACTAGGTACCCTTTTACTTGCAAGATTTGATAAAGACTTTACTGAGGATGATTTAGTTTTAGTTGAGTATAGCGCAACTATAGTTGGTCTTGAAATTTTGAGAGCTAAAAATGATTTAATAGAAGAAGAAGCAAGAAAAAAAGCAGTAGTACAACTTGCTATTGGAACATTATCTTATTCAGAACTCGAAGCTGTACAACATATTTTCAATGAATTAGATGGCATCGAAGGATTATTAGTAGCGTCTAGAATAGCAGATAAAGTCGGAATAACTAGATCTGTTATAGTTAATGCATTGAGAAAATTTGAAAGTGCAGGAGTAATAGAATCAAGATCACTCGGAATGAAGGGTACTCATATTAAAATATTAAATGAAAAATTAATTGACGAATTAAAAAAAATAAAATAATTTTAGGCAGAGCAGCTTTGTTCTGCCTAAAATTATTTTTATTCAACAAAGTATAAATTTGTATAAAATGAGAATATTAATAAATATATTATTATTATTATAATTTTATTGAAGTTTTTATTGAATACATTATTACCTTGTGATATACTACACAGGTGAGAAAATACACACATTACTTAATTATTGAAGGGTTCCAATATTTGGACTTCAATAAGATGATGGTAATGGAGGTGAAAACCAAGGAGGTTATTATTAATGGCAGTTATTTCAATGAAGCAATTATTAGAGGCGGGTGTTCATTTTGGACATCAAACTAGAAGATGGAATCCTAAAATGGCACCATACATATTTACAGAAAGAAACGGGATATATATTATTGATTTACAGAAAACAGTTAGAAAAATCGATGAGGCATATGACTTTATTAAATCTGTATCTGAAGAAGGTAAGGATGTTCTATTTGTAGGAACAAAAAAACAAGCTCAAGAAGCTATTAAATTTGAATCAGTAAGAGCAGGAATGCATTTTGTAAATAATAGATGGTTAGGCGGAATGTTAACAAATTTTAAAACAATTAAAACTAGAATATTAAGATTAGAAGCATTATATAAGATGGAAGAAGATGGTATTTTTGAAGTTCTTCCTAAAAAAGAAGTTAGTCATCTTTTAAATGAAAGAGAAAAACTAGAAAAGAATTTAGGTGGAATTAGGAGCATGGATGCAAGCAAAATTGGAGCTCTATTTGTTGTAGATCCAAGAAAAGAAAAAAATGCAATATCCGAAGCTAAAATACTTGGAATTCCTGTAATTGCAATAGTTGACACAAACTGTGACCCAGATGAAGTTGATTATGTAATTCCAGGAAACGATGATGCTATAAGAGCAGTTAAATTAATAACTGAAAGATTAGCTGATGCTATTATAGAAGGAAAACAGGGTGAACAATTAGCTGAATAGTAGTTACTATATTTATCTAATAAAATAATAAAATAATTATTGACAGGAAAGTTGAGGGGTAGGTGGAGGTTAATTCTTTCAGTTACCTTTTAAATTAGATAGGAATAGGAGGAAATAATAATGATTAGTGCAAGCATGGTTAAAGAGTTAAGAGAAAGAACTGGGGCTGGAATGATGGACTGTAAAAGAGCTCTTAGTGAAACAGATGGTGACATGGAAAAATCTGTTGAACTTTTAAGAGAAAAAGGCTTGGCAGCAGCTGCAAAAAAATCAGGAAGAATAGCTGCAGAAGGATTAGTCTACACATATATTTCAGAAGATATGAAAGTTGGATCTGTTGTAGAAGTTAATTGTGAAACAGATTTCGTAGCTGATAATGAAGAATTTATTACTTTAACAAAAAACGTAGCAATGCAAGCAGTGCAAACTAATTCAATTACTATTGATGAATTTATTGGTGAAAAATACATAGCTGATGCAGCCATGACTATTAAGGATGCTGTTACAGCTTTAATAGCAAAATTGGGTGAAAACATGTCTGTAAGAAGATTTCAAAAGTTCTCTATTGAAAATGGTATAGTTCAGAGCTATATTCATGGTGGTGGAAGAATAGGCGTTTTAGTAGAATTATCTTGTGAAAAACAGGATGATGTGTTAATTAAGGTTGCTAAAGATGTTGCAATGCAAATTGCAGCTGCTAGTCCTTTATTCTTAGACAATACTTGTGTTGATAATGAAACTTTAGAAAAAGAAAAAGAAATATACAGAGTTCAAGCAACAAATGAAGGAAAACCTGAAAAAATCGTTGAAAAAATGGTTATGGGTAGAGTTAACAAATATTATAAAGAAGTTTGTTTACTTGAACAAATATGGGTAAAAAATTCTGACTATACTATTACAAAATATCTTCAAGAAGAATCTAAAAAAATTGGTGCTGACATAAAGGTAACTAGATATGTAAGATTTGAAAGAGGAGAGGGCATAGAAAAAAAAGAAGAAAATTTTGCTGAAGAAGTTCAAAGACAAGTTCAAGGTAAATAATAATTAAAGGGAACACTAGGTGTTCTCTTTTTTAAAATAAGTAATACTTTAAAATAGTAATATTTTAAATCAGGAGGTATAATGTTTATGGTAGTTGCTAAATATAAAAGAATTATGTTGAAAATTTCGGGAGAAGCTTTAGCTGGTGAAAAGGGATTTGGAATAGACTTTGAAATTACAAATGTGATAGCACTTCAAATAAAAGAATTGGTTGAGTTAGGTGTAGAAATAGGAATAGTTGTTGGAGGCGGAAATATATGGCGTGGTAGAAGTGGCGAAGGCATGGACAGGACTACTGCGGATTATATGGGAATGATGGCAACTTGTATTAATGCATTAGCACTTCAAGATTCTTTGGAAAATATAGGCGTAAATACAAGAGTACAAACTGCCATTGAAATGAAAGCGGTAGCAGAACCGTTTATAAGAAGAAGAGCAATGAGACATTTAGAAAAAGGTAGAGTTGTTATATTCGCAGCGGGCACAGGTAATCCATATTTCTCAACAGATACAACAGCAGCTCTTAGGGCGGCAGAAATAGAGGCAGAAGTGATTTTGCTTGCTAAAAAGGTTGATGGAGTTTACGATAAGGATCCTCATATATATGAGGATGCAAAGAAATTTGATCATCTTAGTTATCTTAATGTGCTTGAGAAAGGACTTCAAGTTATGGATTCCACTGCTACATCATTATGTATGGATAATAATATACCAATATTAGTTTTTGGACTTGATAAGCCTGAAAATATAAAAAAAGCAGTTTTAGGAGAAAAAATTGGTACGTTAGTATCTGATTCTGCTAAATAGTCAGTATAAAATGGAGGGAATTCTATGATTAAAAAAATTATTAGTATTGCTGATGAAAAAATGAACAAATCTATTAGTGTTTTAAAACACGAGCTTGCAAGTTTGAAGGCAGGAAGAGCAAATGTTTCAATGTTAGATAGAATTCGTGTTGAATCTTATGGAAGTCTTGTGCCAGTAAGTCAAGTAGCAAACGTTTCATCACCAGAACCTAGAGTGCTTCTAATTCAGCCATGGGATAAAGCTTCTATGAAAGATATAGAAAAAGCTATATTGAAATCTGATTTAGGATTAAACCCATCAAATGATGGATCCGCAATTAGATTAATGATTCCTGAACTTACTGAAGAAACAAGGAAGAATTTAATTAAGGTAGTGAAGAAAACAGGAGAAGAGGCTAAGGTTGCTATAAGATCTATTAGGCGAGATGCTAATGATAAAATTAAAGTCTTGAAGAAAAGCAGTGAAATAACTGACGATGAAGCTAAAAAGTCAGAAGATATCATCCAAAAGGAAACAGATAAATTCATTAAGGAATTAGATAAATTAATTGAGACTAAAGAAAAAGAAATAATGTTAGTTTAGTATATAATTCTAAATAGAACCTGCATAACTGCAGGTTCTATTTAAAATTAGACTATAACTAGTAAAAAAGGAGAGAATTTTATTGAGAAAATTATTCGCTTTTTTAAAAAGGAAGAAAGAAACAAGTAATAATTATGATTTAGATATGTCAAGAATACCTAAGCATATTGCAATTATAATGGATGGAAATGGTAGATGGGCCAAAGAACGCAATTTGCCGAGAGCACTTGGTCATAAGGCAGGAGTAGAAGCAATTAGAAGAATTGTTAAAGAATGCAATAAATTGGGAGTCGAATATTTAACATTGTATGCATTTTCAACTGAAAATTGGAATAGACCTTTAAAAGAAGTAGATTCTCTAATGAAATTGTTGGTAGAGTACTTGAAAAATGAGTTCGAAGAATTAAACGCTAATGATGTGGTAATTAATTCTATAGGGAATATATCAAAATTACCACAGATATGTAGAGAAGAATTGAATAATGCATATGAAAAAACAAAGAATAATAAGGGATTAACTTTAAATCTAGCTTTGAATTATGGTGGGAGAAATGAAATAGTAGATGCGGTAAAAGAAATTTATTTAGATTTAACAAGAGGAAAAATAACTAAAGATGAGATAACTGAGGATGTATTGTCAAGATATATGTATACGAGAGGAATGCCAGATCCGGATTTGATAATAAGGCCCAGTGGTGAATTAAGGTTAAGCAATTTTTTACTGTGGCAGAGCGCATACGCCGAATTTTGGTTTTCAGATATTAATTGGCCAGATTTTCATGAAAAACAGTTGAAATTTGCAATATTGGATTATCAAAAAAGAGATAGAAGATTTGGAAAGGTTAAATAAGGGAGAAAATTATGAATAATAGATATATAGGAGCACTTATTCTAGCTCCATTAATAATATTTTTATTTTTAGGAGGAGAATACTTAAAATAT
>DHIM01000300.1:0-997 GCA_002403785.1 Clostridium sp. UBA4746 | reverse complement strand
AGGAGGAGAATACTTAAAATATAGTGTAATGGTACTTTCACTTTTGGGTATGTATGAGTTCTACAAAGTTTCTAGAAGAAAACACTATAAGCCAATTGGACTTATAGGATATATTTTATGTATAGTATATTACCTAAATATGGGTAATGATTTTTTATCAAGCTTTAATATATACATTTTAATAGCATCGATTTTCTTACTATTATGCATCCCTGTGGTCTATACAAGTTATAACTTTGTAGACGTTGCTCTTACTATATTTGGATTTTTGTATGTGGCAGTATTTTTTAGTTTTATAGTCTTTATAAATAATAAAACCTATGGTCAATATTTAGTATGGATTATATTTATTTGCTCATGGGGATGTGATACATCAGCTTACTATTCTGGAAGAATTTTAGGAAAAGGTGGTAAACATAAACTATGCCCTAAAGTTAGCCCTAATAAAACAATTGAGGGCTCAATAGGGGGGCTTTTGGGAAGTATTATAGGATGCACAATTTATGGTTATGCTATTTCGAGATATGGTGTGCCTATTCAATTATATCATTACTCTATAATTGGTGTTCTGTGTGGTGTTTTTGGACAATTTGGAGATTTAATTGCGTCTTCTATAAAAAGATTTGTTGGAGCAAAAGATTATAGTAGTCTTATACCTGGACATGGTGGAATTTTAGACCGATTTGATAGTATCTTATTTGTGTCTGTGGTAGCATTTTATTATATTACATTTATATTACATTTATAATGCCATTATAAGAATATCTACAATGAAGTTATAAACGTTTTTTTGTTATTCGTTGATTAAAAAATCATATATTGTGCAGAATGAAAAAAAACAATTCATGGTGAATTGCATTCGTGACAATATATGGTTTTATTATCATGTAAAAAATTTTGAAGTACTAACTATGTTATATTCTATATTAATATCTGCGCTGAGTATTGAATATAATATTATAAATACTAGTTTTATTAGAAAAAGAGCAACATACAC
>DHIM01000370.1:1560-12344 GCA_002403785.1 Clostridium sp. UBA4746 | reverse complement strand
TCTTGCATTAATATTTATGCCTAAGAACGTATATGCAATGCACATAATGGAAGGCTTTTTACCACCAAAATGGTGTATAACATGGGGCGTTATATGTATACCGTTTATTCTTGTTGGTTACTTTAATATAAAGGAAAAAGTTAAGGTAAATCCTAAACTGAAGATGTTAATTGCAATGGTGGGAGCATTTGCGTTTGTCTTATCTGCATTAAAAATACCATCAGTTACAGGAAGTTGTTCTCATCCAACTGGAGTCGGACTTGGAGCTATTATTTTTGGACCTACAGTAATGAGCGTACTAGGCCTTATAGTTTTAATTTTCCAGGCACTGCTTCTTGCTCATGGAGGAATTACAACACTTGGAGCTAATACATTTTCTATGGCTGTAGTTGGACCATTAGTATCTTATTTTCTGTACAAGCTTTTAAGAAAATTAAATATATCCTTATCAATATCAGTATTTTCTGCGGCTGTATTAGGTGATTTAATGACATATGTTACTACGTCTTTTCAACTTGCATTAGCATTCCCTGATAAGATAGGAGGATTTGTAGTATCACTTGTAAAGTTCATGAGCATATTTGCGGTAACACAACTTCCTCTTGCTATAAGTGAGGGATTATTAACAGTAATAGTATTTAATCTCTTAACTAAATACAACAAGGAAGAACTTAAAGAATTAAAGATTATTTCAGAGGAGGTTTAACAAAATGAACAAACAAAAAACAAATAAGAAGAACAACTTGTTAAAAAAGAATTTAATACTTGCAGTTCTTGTGGTGATTATTGCAGTTGTTCCCTTATTATTTCTGAAAAACGCTAAATTTAGTGGCTCGGATGATCAAGCAAAAAATGAGATTACAAAAATTGATGTTAATTATAAACCATGGGTTTCTCCAGTTTGGCAACCACCAAGTAGCGAGATAGAGAGTCTTCTATTTTCATTACAGGCTGCAATTGGATCAGGAATTGTATGTTATTTTTTTGGATACTCAAAGGGAAAATCAAAAGCAGCTGGAGGCAAAAAAGTTTGATATCTATAGATAAGTTAGCTTATATTTCTAAACTTAAAAAAGTTAATCCTATGGAGAAATTTATATTTGCTATGGTTACTATAATTATATGTATATCGTTAAATAATGTAGCGGTCTCAATAATAATATTATTACTTATGTCTTCCATAACCGTTTTTAAGGGGAAGTTACCATTAAAAGATTACATAAAATTAATGTCCCTACCATTAGCTTTTTTAATAATGGGTGTTATTACGATAGCAATAACTGTAGCTTCAACCAGTAAAGGCTTAATATTCAGTTTCAGTATTTTTAATATTAAATTGGGATGTACGAATGATAGTATTTTGATGGCAACAAAACTATTTTTGAAGTCCCTTGCTTCAGTTTCATGTTTATATTTTTTAACATTAACAACTCCTATTTTTGAAATTTTATCAGTGCTCAGAAAACTAAAAGTACCTAAACTATTTGTGGAACTAATGGGACTTATATATAGATTTATTTTTGTACTATTAGATACGGCTAATATGATTTATATATCTCAGAATTCAAGGCTTGGATATTCAACATTTGGAACTGGTTTAAATTCCTTAGGAAAATTAATTACCTCTTTGTTTTTAAGCTCATATAAGCGTTCACAAGATATTTATACTGCTATGGAGTCAAGATGTTATGACGGCGATATAAATTTATTAGAAAATAACTATGCTTTTTCTTATAAAAATATATTCTTAATTGTAGTAGTAGAAGTAGTTTTAATAATTATAAGTTTTAGTAGAAATATTTTTGGGGGAATTATTTAACGACAGTTCAGAAGGAAGTCGTTAATTGCAGCTCCGCAGGAGAGGATATAATGAGTAAATATATATTAGAGACAAAAAATTTAAGCTATAAATATCCCGATGGGACTAAAGCCTTAAATAATATAAATATAAAAATAGAGAAAGGTAAAAAAATATCTTTTGTTGGTGTTAATGGTTCAGGAAAATCAACTATTTTCTTGAATTTTAATGGGGTTTTAAAACCAACTAATGGAACTGTTATATACAAAGGAAATGAAGTAAAGTATAATCAAAAGTCATTGCAAGAATTAAGAAGAAACGTAGGAATTGTATTTCAAGATCCTGAAAATCAATTGTTTTCAGCTGATGTATATCAGGAAGTTTCATTTGGAGCGATGAATTTAAAATTAGGTGATGCAGAAGTAAGGTGTAGGGTTGATGAAGCTCTTAAAAATGTAGAAATGCAAGATTATAAAGATAAAGCAGTACATTTTTTAAGCTATGGACAGAAAAAAAGAGTAGCTATTGCGGACATACTTGTTATGAATCCAGAAATAATAGTATTTGATGAACCTACTTCAAGTCTTGATCCACAGCATTCTAAACAGATTGTAAAGATATTTGATGAATTAAATGAAAAAGGAATAACAGTTATTTTATCAACACATGATGTAGAGCTTGCTTATTCATGGTCAGATTATATTATAGTAATGAAGGATGGTGAAATAGCTAGAGAAGGATCGCCATATGAGATTTTTTCTGATGATAAATTAATACATGAGTCTTACCTTGAAAAACCATTAATTCTTGAGGTTTTTGAGGAGCTTCGCAAAAGCGGGAAAATAAGTACATCTCTAACGATACCAAGGAATAAGAAAGAACTTTTTAAAATTATAAGTGAGAGCAAACTAAAGTAAAATTAAAATATATGGAGGCATTATATGCAAGTAATAAAAAGAGATTCGAGAAAAAAGGAATTTAAACCAGAAAGAATATCAACAGCAGCTGGGAAAGCTTTTATAGAAGTATATGGCAAAGAAGATAAAGAATTTAATAATCTTGTTTTAAGCAGAGTAATTGAAACTCTTAAACAAACCGGAGAAACCTTAATTCCAATAGAAGAAATACAGGATATCATTGTTGATGAAATAAAATTATTAGATGTGACGGTAGCCCTGGCTTACATAAATTATAGACAAGAGAGAACTTTTGAAAGAGATAAAAAAGGAGAATTAGATAAAGAAATAGATAATATAATTAATGCGGTTTCGGAGCAGACTAATTCGAATGGGAATCTTGATGGTAGCAAGATTCAAACTATAAGGGCATTAATTTCAAATGTTGTAGGAAGCAACTATAGTCAAAGACATAAAATACCTAAAAAGTATTTAAAAAAGCATAAAAAAAGTATATATATACATGATGAAACTTATTTTGGATTACCTTTATTTAATTGTTGCCTTGTTGACTGGACTTCCATGTTCGAAAATGGATTTGATTTAGGTACAACGCTTATCGGAACGCCAAATTCAATTGAGACTGCAATTAACGTATTGTCCCAAGTTGCCAGTCATATATCTAGTAATACATATGGTGGGACTACATTCCCAACTTTAATAACAGGTCTTACTCCTTATGCGGTTAAAAGTTTAAATAAACATAGAGCAGTTGGCAGGAAATGGATTGAAGACGAAATTAAAGTAGAAGCATATGCATGGGATAGATTGGCTAAAGAAATAGAAGATAGTATGCAATCACTTGAATATGAAGTTCAAACATTAATGACTAGTCGTGCTGAGACTCCATTTTTAACACTCGGAATAAATAATGTGGATTTGAATGCTAGTGATGAAAACCAAAAAATTCAAAAGATGTTAACGCAGGCTATATTAAATCAAAGAATTAAAGGATTAACTGGTGGTGTAACCCCTGTATTTCCTAAACTAGTATATCAAAATACAAAAGGAAATAATCTTAACCCTGGCGATAAATACTATGACTTGTTCAAATTAGCGGTTGTATGTAGTGCACATCGTCAATATCCGGATTATATCAATACTGATAAGGCGATTGAAGTTACTGGTGATTATAAGGAATGTATGGGTTGTAGATCATTTTTAGGAAGTTATTTAGACGAGGAAGGTAATTATAAAACTGCTGGAAGATTTAACTTTGGAGTAATATCAATAAATCTTGTAAGACTTGCAATTAAGGCGAAAGGCAATGAAAATCTATTTTTTAAATCTCTATATGAAGCTTTAGACGATTGCAAGGAATTACTTATGATAAGATATGATATATTAAAAAATGTTAAAGCGAAGCAAGCTCCTATATTATATATGAGTGGAGCGATTGCTAAATTAAAAGCAGAAGATACAATAGAGCCATTACTTAATAATGGATATGCATCAGCGTCGATTGGTTATGTTGGATTACATAATTGTTTAACTGCACTGTACGGCAAGGGGCTGGATGATAGAACAGACGAAACAGCTAAAAGAGCATCAAAAATCATGCATTATCTTAGAGATTATTGTGATGATCAAAAGGAGAAAACAAAAATAGGATTTAGTTTATACGGGTCTCCGGCAGAAACGTTAGCAACTAAATTTTGCAATGAGGATGTATTAGATTTTGGAATTATAGATGGTGTAAATGACAATGGATATTATGAAAATTCATTTCATTATCCGTCTAATGAATTAATATCTCCTTTTGAAAAATTAGATTTAGAATCAGAATCATCATCATTATCCTCTGGTGGCGCAATATCATTTGTAGAACTAGGAGATATGACTAAAAATTTAGTGGCACTTGAGGATATTATAAGATATTCATATGATAAAACTCATTTCCTTGGAATATCCTCAATAAGTGATAAATGTTTAAAATGTGGATATACAGGCGAAATGTTTACAAAACAGAATAGTGATATAGAGTTTGAATGTCCTGTATGTAAAAATGACGATAAAATGTTATTAAGTATAATTAGAAAGCTTTGTGGATACCTTGGGAGCATATTTGAAAGACCTGTAGTTAATGGAAAAATGAAGGAGATTAAGAACAGAAAGAATAATAAAGGGTGTAATTAAAATGAATTATGCTAATATATTTTTTGATGATACTGTAAATGGAATAGGATTTAGAACCTCATTGTTTGTTAGTGGATGTTCTATGAATCCTCCTTGTAAAGGATGTTGGAGCCCACAAGCAAGGCAATTTAATTATGGCATAACTTTTACCGAAGGTGCTAAAAATTCTATTATAGCAAGCCTGAAAAAGCCATATGTTAAAGGATTATCTATACTAGGAGGAGAACCAATGGATAATCTACGAGATGGGACTTTATTCGATTTAGTAAAAACGATAAGAAGAATGTTCCCTCAAAAAACTATATTTTGTTGGAGTGGGTATACTTTTGAAGAACTTATTAAAGATCCTATAACATTAGGGTTTCTACAATATATAGATATGTTAAGAGATGGTGAATACATAGAAAATCTTAAAGATATAACTCAATATTTAAGTGGTTCAAAAAATCAAAGAATTATTGCAGCTAGGGAAAGTCTTAAACAAAATAAAATTATAGTTTACAATGCTTTAGATGATGAAGGTAGAAATAACAGGTTAACTTAATAAAACTAACAAAATAAATCTTTATGAATCAAGCTATAATAATTAAAGGAGCATACTAGGGTTTACATAGTATGCTCCCTCTGTATATAATTTGATGTTTTTTAACCTAATCTTCGAGTGCACTATTTAATTTGAAATAAATCTATGATCTATACTACTTCTTAGTACCATGGCCATGATGCCCACCATGGCATCTAAGACCTACCTTATCGGCTTGAGACTGAGTTATGGTGCCATTGTCGACAAGGGCCTTTAAAGGATTTACATGATTAATTCTTTTGCTATTCATATATGTTTTACGCTGCTCTTCAGTCATTGATTTAATTTTCTTGAAATCTGCTTTCTTTAAAGCTTGAGCTTTAGTTATGGCTGATTTAACTTTATTAGCTTGATCTTGAGTTAAAGTTTTGCTTGATATAAGTTTTTTTAAATTTGCATCTAGACCTTGTTGTCTTTTGTTTTCCCTTTGTCTACATTCAACTTTTGAGGGTTTGTTTCCATTAGTAGGTACTGTTTTATCAGTAGCTGCGAAAGTTGTACTAACAGATGATATAAGCATGCCTCCGGTGATTAATCCAGTTAGTATTTTGGTTTTTAAAGATTTATTTTTCATATTAATCTCTCCTTATTAGTTTATTTTGTTACTTCTATGTTTTAGTTATGCCCACTAATAATGTCAGAGAGATGTCAACATTATGTCTATTCTATATACTTTATTATTTTTTTAACTTCATTTTTTTAAAAATAAAGACAACACAAGACCAATTGTAATAATTATGACTGCAGCTGTTATGGAATAACGGAACCCACTATATAGTGCTCTAATATTATTTTCATGAGTACTTATACTGCTTGTAATATTCAAAAATTTATTCTGACCTGCTGTCATAAGACCTATAAATAATGTTGAACCAATTGCTGCAGCTATCTGCATTGAGGTGCTTGTTATAGCAATTCCATCAGGTTGGTTATTTTTTGATAATTGATTAAGCGCAGTTGTTTGAGAAGATAGTATTATTAAGGATGCTCCAAAGCCTACAAAACAATATAATATAGAAATTGTTGACACAGTCGTAGAGACTCCAATACGAGATAATAACCACATGAAAATGCATATTATTATGAATCCGAAAGGTATTAG
Organism: Clostridium sp. UBA4746; assembly: GCA_002403785.1. Lineage (GTDB taxonomy): Bacteria > Bacillota > Clostridia > Clostridiales > Clostridiaceae > Clostridium_AD. Next base: position 5,769 of record DHIM01000370.1, on the reverse strand, counting down.
TTTTTTGCCGCCAATTCTATCAAAAACTTTGCCTGCTATTGGGGTCGTTAGCCCACTAATTAGAACGGATGGCAGTAAAACGAGAGCTGCAGTTAAAGGTGAAGTATTTAAACCATTCTGTAATAAGAGAGGTAATAACACATTCATGGAGAACAGTACCATCTGTGTTATTATAATAAGTATTATGCATAATGAGAACATAGGACGCTTAAATGCATGTAATTCTAACATTGGTTCTTTTAAGGTTAATTGACGTTTGGTAAAGAAAATTAGTCCTATTATTCCAGCAGCAAACGATGCAATAATAGCTGATTTATTGGCAGATGTTTCGTTTATAGAACTTATACCATATATAATTCCAGCAAAACCTATAGTTGATAGTACAATAGAGAGATAATCGATTTTGGGTTTTGTAATTGTGGAGACATTTTCTAAAAATATTGCTCCGCTAATTATAGATAAAAGAGCAAATGGAATTAATACTATGAATAATGATTGCCAATGGAAAAATTGTAATAATGTACCTGAAACTAACGGACCTAATGCTGGTCCCATTAAAATCGCGCAGACACATAAGCCCATGGTTGAACCACGTTTTTCAGGAGGAGAGATTGCCAATGCAGTATTCATCATAATAGGTACTAGCATTCCTGTCCCTGTGGCTTGTACCATTCTTGAAATAAGAAGAGTAGTAAAAGAGGCAGATAATATAGCCATTAACGTTCCTAATAAAAATAATGACATTGCGCTTAAAAATAGGTGCCTTGTAGTGAAGCTATGAATAAGAAAAGCTGTTACTGGTACAAGAACACCAACTACTAGCATGTAACCAGTAGAAAGCCATTGTACTGTGGTAGCAGTAATATTCAGTTCTACCATAAGATTTGCGAAGGCTACATTTAATATGGTCTCATTAAATAGCGAAAGAAAACCTCCAAATAGAAGAACAGCCATAATAGCTTTTACATTATACTGCTTATTTACATCTAAACTGTTTTTCCCAAGATCCATAGAATTAATCCTCCTTTAATATAATTAGAACAGTTTATATATTTTAGAAAACAAATTAATCTAAAAATTTATTTTTAAACTGCAAAGAATGTTGCAGCGAGTATTATATAGACACTTACTAACTGTAATCCTTCTAACCAATTGGATTCCCCATCATTACAAACTTTGTTAGCTATAATTACGGTTACGCCAAGAGCCACTATTTCATAGGTGTTGAATATTAGTGCCATAGGTTTAAATAGTAAACTTACCAAAACCAATATGGGCGCTATAAACAAAATTATTTGCAAACTTGAACCTATAGCTATTTCTATGGCAATATCCATTTTGTTTTTTATAGCCATAGTTACTGCTGTTGCATGCTCTGCAGCATTACCTATAATTGGTATTATTATCAAACCTACAAATAGTTTGGATAAATGTAATTGCTGCGTCATTGGTTCTATATTACCAACTAATAATTCACTTTCTATAGCTACAAATGCTGTTGCTATTAATAAAATGGCTATAGAAGTCGATTGCTTCCACTTCTTTTCAGAAGCCTCATGGTCTACACCGTATAAGTCTTTATGCGTAAAAAATGAAAAATATAAACTACAAGAATATACTATAAGCATTACTATTGCTATAACTACACTAAGATTTTCATAGTTTATTGGGTTTAAATCTGCTGTGCTTAAATTTCCTGTACATACGGCAGGTATAACTAAACTTATTACTGCTAAAGTAAGTAAACTTACAGAAGTGTTTACACCTTCTTTCGCAAATTTCTGTGTTTTGTTTTTTAAGCCGCCCATAAACATGCTTAATCCTAATACTAATAATACATTTCCTATCATAGAACCAGCAATCGACGCTTTAACTATATCAAATAAACCTTGTTTTAATGCAAAAAACGATAAAATTAACTCTGTTACATTACCAAATGTAGCACTTAAAAACCCACCAAATTTCGCCCCAGTATACTTTGATAATTCTTCGGTGGCTTCTCCAAGTAATGCTGCGAGGGGCACTATTGCTAAAGCAGTTATTAGAAACTGTACGCTAGGACCTCCTATTTGCATGTAGTGAATTATAATACTAATAGGTATAAAAATTAATAAATAATACATTTTTTTTATTCTTTTCATTTTTGATATCCTCCCCAATAATATAGGCATTTCATGTTTTAAAATAATATTACTTAATATCACAGCTGCGAAGGTGATAAATAGCTACGAAGTGATGATTTAATTATAACTGATTTTCATGCCTTATTGAGAAAATATATACTTTATATTCACAATATATAGCTGATTTGTGGTATTTATAGCATAATTAAATATATATTTTGTGTAACATCTATATTTTATTATTATGTTAAATTCAATTTTAGAGGATATTTTCTTTAGTATAGATTACAATATTTAGTAAATGGCAATAAAAAAAGACTATTTAAAGTCTTTATCTATGTACTATTAAATTAGATACAGTTGGCGTTGGTATTGGATTTCCATTTTCGTCTAATGCAAAAGTTGTTAAATCTGCAATTACAGCAGCCCTAAACTGATCTGGAACTTTTTGAATTGTTCTTAATCCTGCTTTTACAAGCCTATAATACATATCAACCATTTGTACACTTCCTTTCGATAATAAACGTTTTCAATAATCTCCTTACTTATATAACAACATAAGAAGGTTATATAGTATATTATTTACATAATTAATTTAAATATACATTTGGGTTGTTTTTAAATTCCGTGATTATTATTATTATTATTATTATTTATACATTCTGAAGAAACCTTCAAGCATTGGTAATATTGCCTGAATAGAAGCTTTCAATTCAGTTGTTGTAAGAATTTAAATTTTGCTATGTTTCGAGCCGAAGAAATGTGTACTCGCTATTCCTATGGGTTGAAACGTAGAAATAACATAGAAATTAGAAAAAGAATCTTTTATATTATTTATTATGACAACGTTATAAAATATTTTATGGAAAAAAAAGGAAATTAAAAACTTTTGTAGAATTTATAGTTATTAGGATATAAAACTTAAATATGAAGGAGATTACAAATATGGAAGATTCGAAAATAAATATAATCATTGCTGATGACAATAAGGAATTTTGTAATATTCTTAATGACTATCTATTAACACAAAAGGATATTGTAGTTACTGGTATTGCAGAAAATGGATTAGAGGCTTTAAAATTAATTGAAGAAAAAAAACCTGATTTAGTAGTACTTGACATAATTATGCCTATTCTTGATGGGTTGGGAGTTTTAGAGAGGTTAAATAAAATGGACTTAGATCCAATGCCTCGTATAATAGTTTTATCGGCGGTAGGTCATGAAAAAATAACCCAAAGGGCTATATCACTTGGAGCAGATTATTATGTTATAAAACCATTTGACATGGAGGTATTTATTAAAAGGATTAGACAAACGTTAAACAATACTATATGTTGTGAAGAAGTAAAAAAAACAATTACAGACATTGATAATACCAAAATTGTAATCAATAAAAGTCAACCAGTTGATATGATTAATCAAATAACTAGTATTATTCATGAAATTGGAATCCCTGCTAATATAAAAGGGTACATGTATCTAAGGGAAGCAATAAACATGGTAGTGAATAATACTTCGCTATTATCAGCAGTTACAAAAGAATTGTATCCATCATTGGGGAAGGAATTTAATACTACTGCGAGTAGGGTAGAAAGAGCAATGAGACATGCAATAGAAGTTGCATGGACTAGAGGAGAAGTAGAAACTATTAATAAGATATTTGGTTATACTATTCGTAATGAAAAGGGCAAGCCTACCAATTCGGAATTCATAGCAATGGTAGCTGATAAGTTAAGATTAGAAAATAGGGTAAGTTAGTTAATAGCCACTCTCATTATGAGGGTGGCTATTGTTTTAACATAATACTCCTTATTTATTTTAAAATACTTAAATATCCATTAATTACTATGAGTATATTTTATAATAATGCACATAATAGTAATAGAAAAAAATATAAAATTTTGAGGAGGTTATTTATATGTCAAGAAGTAGAGTATTAGTTCCAGAGGCAAAAGCTGGGTTAAACAAATTTAAGATGGAAGCTGCAAAGGAAGTAGGAGTAAATCTTACCGATGGTTACAACGGAGATTTAACCTCAAGAGAGAATGGTTCTGTTGGAGGACAAATGGTTAAAAAAATGGTTGAG
>DHIM01000370.1:927-1409 GCA_002403785.1 Clostridium sp. UBA4746 | reverse complement strand
GTCTTACGAAAAGAATTTATAATTAAAGTTATTATGTAAAATTAGTACCTATAGTGTTTATTCTATAGGTACTTTTTTCTGTATAAATTAATGTTGAATTATTAAATTTCTTAATTGGGGATATCATTTTCATTTTGTTCACCTTTTCTTTGGTTTTCTTTTATAAACATTATAACTCCAGGTACTAATGAAATAACTATTATAGCAATTAAAGCGAAAGAAAAATGATTTTTAATTAAAGGCAGATTACCAAAAAAGTACCCCCCACCTAGAAATAAACTTACCCATAGTCCTGCGCCTATCATATTATAAGGTATAAATTTTAAATAATTCATTTGGCCAATACCAGCTACAAATGGTGCTAAAGTTCTAATAACAGGAAGAAATCTTGCTAACACTATTGTCATTGAACCATGCTTTTTATAGAACTTCTGAACTTTTATTAAATAATTTTTGTTGATAAACCTTACTTCTTCTTTCGC
>DHIM01000370.1:565-765 GCA_002403785.1 Clostridium sp. UBA4746 | reverse complement strand
ATAAACCTTACTTCTTCTTTCGCGAATATTTTGTTCCCAATTCTTCTTCCAATATAATAATTAGTAATATCACCAAGTAGAGCTGCAAAATATCCTACTACTATAAGAGTAAACAAATTCATTGATCCAATTCCTGCAAGTGCTCCTGCTGCGAGTAGTATTGAGTCTCCTGGCAAAAATGGAGTAACAACCAAACCTGT
>DHIM01000370.1:0-376 GCA_002403785.1 Clostridium sp. UBA4746 | reverse complement strand
TCAAAGAATATAATTAGAAAAAGAATATAATATGTTAGTATTCCATACTGATGTACTATTAAAGTTAAATACTTATTAATATTCATTATCATACTTATAAAGCTGATTAAAATATCCATATTTTCTCCTTTCGCTATTAGAAGTGAAATTAAAATTAATTCATATATATCTAAAGTAAAATATAATTATTTTTAATTAAAGTGTAGTAGCAATATCCTCAATGATTATTTATATCTTTATTATGCCCCATATTCTGAAAATATTAGGTGATATTATAATTTTAATTAGTAATTTTTATAATGAATTTTTAAAGTTGATAATTATGATTTTTTAAATTTATAATGAGATTAAAAATAATTGATTTTTTATATGAATT
>DHIM01000192.1 GCA_002403785.1 Clostridium sp. UBA4746 | reverse complement strand
TAATTCAACATGTCAGAAGTTCAATATATAGGTGCGGATTTAGGCCGTGGGTTTATAAAAGGATATACCGAATATGAGGGTGAGGCAGAAGAATGTATATTCAAAAGTATTGTAGGTGATGGAAGAAACCTAATGGATTATAATTCGTACAACGAGCCAATCTACTTGAAAATTGATGGGGAAGATGTATTTGCTGGTGAGATTTCGGAAAAAGAAAGCTTCAATAAAAGATATAATTTTAGTGATGACAAAACATCAAAGACAACTAGACAATTGCTATTTACTCTATTAAGCAAATTAGCACGTTCGAGTACTGTTAAAATAGGTTTAGGAGTTCCGAATAAAGTTTTTAGTACAGAAACATTTAATGAAGTGAAAAACTCGTATAAGTGTAAAACAATTGAAATATATAATTATATGACTAAGGAATCTAAAAAAATCTATATAGAAGATATAATAATTTTTAGAGAATCAGACGCTGCACTTTTACATACTATTAATAACCATAAAGACAGAGTGGCATTAAATAATAAAAGATTAGGCATGATTACACTAGGGTTCAAAACAAGTGAGTTGACTTATTTTGAAAAAGGACAGAAATTTAATGATAAGCTTAGTAAAACTATAGAAATAGGGAACAGAACTGTACTAGATATTATTCAAGATAATCTAGATAAAAAGGGTATAACAAAAGAATTATCAGAAATTGATACAGAAAAAGAATATGATATTATAAAGCAACCTTTATATGAAAACTTAATTGAATCTATAAACCAAAAGATAGAAATGGAATGGATTAATCATAAAGATATGAGAATATTTTTAGGTGGAGGAACGAGTTTGAATATTAAAGAAAATTATGTACCAACTAAATTTGAAAAGATAGAGGAACCACAAATGGCAACTGTAAAAGGATTGTTTTTAGTTGCCAAGGAGATGTTAAAATAATGTGCAAGAAAAAAGTTAAATCGTTCAATTTAAGCAATGAAGCTTTTATGGTTATAGAAGAATATAAAAATGAAAACCGATTAGGTAGTAATAGTATTGCTCTAGAAAAAATATTACTTGATGAGTATGATAAAAAAGATAAAATTAACGAAGATGGAATAAGGAAAATTGTAGAAGATGCTTTAAAAGAAAAAAAACCAATAAATATTAAGGCTGAAAATGAGGCTTTAAGTAAAAGCAAGGAAATTGTAGTTGATGAAGTTATGAAAAGTTCTATAGCAAATATGAAAGAATTATTTAAAAACATGAACTAGGTAAATTAAACATTTGCAATAAAAGCTATTTTTAAAGTTAGGAATTTGTTTCCTCATGCATAAATAACTTAAAGATGAGCTTATAAAAGGTAGTAGATATCTTTTATAAGCTCAAAAATTTTATATATCTTTGATTTTTAGAGATCCAGAAATTTTAACTTTAGATTATTCTCTCTTTAAAGTAGCTTCAATGCTTTTTATATCTTCAATTTTATGTTTATATATAGATACATCCTCTAAAGCAACATTGTGCTTTGTAAATTGAACACTTTCCTCAAAGAGAGGTATACGAACAACCTCTTTTGACATATTTTTGTGATCGGGTATAGCTGATGCAACAACTATCTTTTCTATGACAAGCTCTACACGCTCAACAGGAACAGTAAAATTTTTATCTACGGTAGCTTTGCGGTATCATCTGCTTTTTCTTTAATAGTGTGTTTGCCCTTTTTAAAAACTCCTTCAAGTATGCTCATATATAAATACCTCTAGCAATTAATAATTTTGATCCATTAATATATTGTCATTTAAAGAAGTATAATATCCTATCTGAATTGTGGAAATAAAATCAAAAAAGTTCCATAATTTTTTAAAATCTTTTACTATAATTAATACAATATACAATATATAATATAGACCTCCTGTGATTATAAAAATTGAAATATATATAACGTTGCAGTATACTAAATGTGAAAGCGGTAACATGTTTAGTAAATTAAAATTGAACGTCTATATATATGAATTATAAATTAAACGCTTTAATTATTATTAATTAAATACTGTAAGCGTTTTCTACGGGGTAAGGAGTGCTAAGATGGCAGTGACTATAAATGATATCGCGCAAAAGGCTAGAGTATCTCATGCAACTATTTCAAGAGTTTTAAACAATTCAGGGTATGTAAAAGATGAAACGAGAGAAAAAATTATAAAAATAATGAAAGAGATGAATTATACACCTAGTGCTATAGCTAGAAGTTTATCTAGAAGTAAAACTAACACTATTGGCATTATAGTTCCTGATATAAACAATCTGTTTTTTGGAGAAATCATTAAAGGCATAACTCAGATTGCTGATCAGCATGGCCTAAATATAATTCTTTGTGACACTGATGAGAATAAAGATAAGGAACTAAAAGCTATTAATATTCTTAAAGAGCAAAGGATTCAAGGACTCCTTATAACTCCAACTGTTTATAATGAGCCAGGTAATAGAGAAAACTTAAGTGTTCTTAAGAACTTTGGGATACCAATAATTTTAATTGATGGTCATGTTGAATATCTTGATTTTAGTGGAGTGTTTATCAATCACATAAAAGGTGCTTATGATGGAACAGTTGCGTTAATAGAAGCTGGGCACACAAAAATTGCTATAATTACAGGAGACATGAATTCTAGACCTGCGAGAGAGAGATTGCTAGGATATGAGAAAGCCTTAGAAGCTAATAATATCCTTATAAAGGATGAATACATTTTCTATGGTGATTATAAATATGAGACTGCTTATGAAATTACAAAGCAAATATTAAAAATGGATAATAGACCTACTGCTATCTTTGTAACTAGCAATACCATGATTTTAGGATGCATAAAAGCTTTCTATGAAGAAAAGGTAAATATACCACGTGACATGGCGATTATTGGCTTCGATAAGCTGGATGTATTGAATATAATAGGGA
>DHIM01000362.1 GCA_002403785.1 Clostridium sp. UBA4746 | reverse complement strand
GCACAAAGCAGGAGTAATTCTTGCATCTGCTTTTAATGAGGTAGATATAGACTATGTAGTAACAGTCGAAACCAAAGGAATACCACTGGCGTATGAAGTGGCAAAAATGCTTGGGGTTCAACTAGTTATTGTAAGGCGAGATCCTAAAGTTACTGAGGGTAGTACTGTTAGTATAAACTATGTGTCTGGTTCTAGTAATAGAATTCAAACTATGTCTCTTTCAAGAAAGTCTATAAAAAAAGGGAGCAAATGTATTTTTATAGATGACTTTATGAAAGCTGGGGGCACCGCAACAGGCATAATCAATTTGCTTAAAGAATTTGAAAGTGAACTTTTAGGTATAGGAGTTCTCGTTGATAATATTGAAACTAGACATAAATTAATAGAAGAATATATATCAATTATTCTGTTCAAGGGAATAAATGAGGAAGGCAAATCCGAACTAACTCCATCAAAAATTTTCGAGAAAGTATAATATTCAAAAAATTTAATATTTATTTACAATTTTAAGAAGGAAAATTCCAAGTTATAGAGAAATAGTATACATATGACGCAACTTGGAGGTGGAGTGTATGGATATTACAGACGTTAGAATTAGGAAGATAGCTACAGAGGGTAAAATGAAAGCGATTGTATCAATAACTTTTGACAATGAATTTGTTGTCCATGATATTAAAGTTATAGAGGGACAAAGTGGACTTTTTATTGCTATGCCAAGTAGAAAAACTCCAGATGGAGAATTCAAGGACATTGCACACCCAATAAATACTCAAACAAGAGAGAAGATTCAAACCGCTATTTTAGATGAGTATGAAAAAGTAAAAAGCGAAGAACCAGTAGTGAGAGTGATAGAAAAAGTCGTAGCGAAACCAGTAGAAGAAGCAGTGGGAAAAGTAGAAGTATAAATAAGAGGGGAAACCCCCTTTTTATTTTTTTGAAAAAATAACGAAAAATGCCGAAGGTTAGTTGCAATTAAATGTTATATAAAATATAATATAATAGGTTATGAGAAGTATTTTAAATTAAAATTAATATAAAACATAATACGTAAATATGTCGAATTACAGTATAAAGAGGTGTTTAATTTGTATAAATGCGCTATAATATTAGCGGCAGGTGAAGGAAAAAGAATGAACTCTAAGACTCCTAAGGTTATGAATAAGGTTTGCGGTAAAGAAATGATAAACCATGTTATTGATGTTATGAGAAGTGCAGACATTGAAATGGTTGATGTGGTAATTGGAAGAGGAGCTGCACAGGTTAAAATAGGAACAGAAGATAGAAAAATTAGCTATTCTGTTCAAGAAGAGCAATTAGGAACAGGACATGCAGTAATGTGTGCTAAGGAATTTTTGGGTAATAATAAAGGCACAGTAGCAATATTTGTTGGAGATGGTCCATTAATTACTGAGTCTACTGTTAGAGAGCTATTTAATTATCATCAAATGGGTAACTTTAAAGCTACTATATTAACTTCAAAGATGGATGAACCTGCAAAGTATGGCAGAATAATTCGGGATGAAAAGGGTGAGGTTAAAAAGATAGTTGAATTTAAGGATTGCAGCGAAGGTGAAGTATTAGTTAAAGAAGTAAATTCAGGAATGTACTGCTTTGATATAGAAGAACTACTTAATAGTTTAGATAAATTAAATAATAATAATGCTCAAAAGGAATATTATTTAACAGATGTTATTGGTATATTAAAGAATCAAGGATCTAAAGTTGGAGCTTTTAATGCACCAATTGAAGAAATTACTGCTGTTAATTCTAAAATAGAGCTTGCGGATGTTGCGGCGATTATGAAAAGAAGAATAAACAGAAAGCATATGGAAAATGGTGTTACAATAATGGACCCTAATAACACATACATTGAATCACAGGTTATAATAGGTAAAGATACTATTATTTATCCAGGGAATGTACTTGAAGGTAAGACTATTATTAAAGAAGACTGTGTTCTTTATCCTAATAATAGAATTGTTGATAGTATTTTAGATAATGGAATTTCAATTCAAAGTTCTGTAGTAATAGAAAGCCAAATAGGCGAGAAAACAACAGTTGGACCATTTGCGTATATTAGACCAGAAAGCAAAATAGGTAAACATGCTAGAATAGGGGATTTTGTAGAAATAAAAAAATCAACTATTGGGGATAATACAAAGGTATCTCATCTTACATATATTGGAGATGCACAAGTTGGAACCGGATGTAATTTTGGTTGCGGAACTGTAGTTGTAAATTATGATGGAATATCAAAATACAAAACTATAATAGGCAATAATGCTTTTATAGGATGCAACACTAATTTAGTATCGCCTGTAACAGTTAATGATAATGCGTACATTGCTGCTGGTTCAACAATTACAAATGAAGTGCCTAAAAATGCTTTGGCAATAGCTAGAGCTAAGCAGAGGAATATTGAAAATTGGGTAGTAAAATCAGGACATAGCAAATAAGGCAACAAAGCATAATAATCAATAAGTAAATTATAAAGGGAGGTGGAAAACTGATTTTTGCAGTAGTAGTTGATACTGCCATTTTATTTAGAAGGTAGAATGAAAATTATAATAAAATATATTTTACTATAATTTTGAAAATCAGGACTACAGATGATAAACCATGGCAAAAATATTAAAATTTTTACAGGTAATTCAAATCCTAAGTTAGCCGCAGATATAGCAGACATTTTAGGATTACCAATTGGAGCTTCAGAAGTAGGAACTTTTAGTGATGGAGAAATATCTGTTAATATCCACGAAACTGTCAGAGGCGCAGATGTATTTGTTGTTCAATCAACTAATGCTCCAGTAAATGACAATTTAATGGAATTACTTATTATGATTGATGCATTTAAGAGAGCTTCAGCAGGAAGAATAACTGCTGTTATACCATACTATGGATATGCAAGACAGGATAGAAAAGCAAAAGCTAGAGATCCAATTACAGCGAAACTTGTGGCAGACATTATAACAACTGCAGGAGCTGATAGAGTACTAACTATGGATTTACATGCAGCGCAAATACAAGGATATTTCAATATTCCTGTTGATAATTTAACAGGTACACCTATACTTGCAAAATATTACATCAAAAATGGATTTAAGGATAGAGATGATGTAGTTGTAGTTGCACCAGATCTTGGAAGTGTTGCTAGATCAAGAAAGTTTGCAGATAAATTACATGCACCGATAGCGATAATTGATAAGAGAAGACCCAAAGCTAATGTTGCAGAGATTATGAATGTTATAGGTGATATTAAGGGAAAAACAGTTATCATGATGGATGATATGATAGATACTGCAGGGACAATAACTAATGGAGCTAATGCACTAGTTAAATTAGGAGCAAGGGATGTTTATGCTTGTTGTAGTCATGGAGTACTGTCAGGACCTGCTATTCAAAGAATAAATGATTCAGTAATAAAAGAATTAATAATATTAAACACCATTGATATTCCAGAAAATAAACAATGCTCGAAATTCACTACATTATCTGTAGCACCAATTTTAGCTGAAGCTATAAAGAGAATATATGAGGATGTTTCTGTAAGCAAGTTATTTGAAGAAGAAAATAACTTATAAATACATATTTTAAAATAGTGATGTGCAATTTTTTATAATTGAGCATCACTATTTTTTTATAATTTGTTAGCGATTAATGTGAATTAATGGTTTGTAAGATTAAATTTTTAACAATATTTATATAATATTAAAAAATGCTTATACTATATATAAGCAGTAGTTATGTAAAACAACTAAATTATTTATCACAAGAGGTGAATAATTTGTAACATTTTAAAAAAAACTAATCAGTTGACGTTAAAGTATGATAAATTAGTTATAAGATAAATTATTTATAAATAATTTGTAAGAAATAAATTGTAGGTAAAATAGCTATCTTTTAAGATGTATTACGAAAAAAATGAACGAATATAATAGATAATAATTGGAGGTACTGACATGGAAGGAACTATAGGAAAAATACTAATAGTTGATGATGATAAAAATATTGCTGAGGTAATTAAAATGTATCTTGAGAACTCAGGGTATGCAACAAAAGTAGTACATGATGGTAGGGCTGCGCAAGAAGCCTTTTTAAGTTATAAACCAGACTTAGTGCTTTTAGATATAATGTTACCTTATATTGATGGAATAGATGTTTTGAAATGGATAAGAAAAGAACATGAAACGCCGGTTATTATGCTTACTGCCAAAGGGGAAACCTTTGATAAGGTATTAGGACTAGAACTTGGAGCAGATGACTATGTAGTAAAGCCTTTTGAGCCAAAAGAAATAATTGCAAGAGTGAAAGCTGTGCTTAGGCGTTATAACTTAGATAATGGAGGCAAAGAAGTACTGAATTTTGAGGATCTAGAAATTGACATTAACTCTTATAATGTTACATATAAAGGCCAAGAGGTAAAAATGCCACCCAAAGAATTCGAATTAGTACATTACTTAGCGCTTAATAAGAATAGGGTTTTTACTAGGCAACAATTGCTATGTGAGGTTTGGGGATACGATTACCCGGGAGACTCTAGAACTGTGGATGTTCATGTTAAAAGGGTAAGAGAAAAGCTTCAAGGAGGACCAAATTGGCAGATTGAGACTGTTTGGGGAGTAGGATATAAGTTTGAGGTGAAATAGATGGTGAAAAAAGGTTTGTTTTTTAAAATGCTAGCCACCTATACTATTATAATTTCAATTAGTTTAATAATTATTGCGTCATTTTTGTCTTATTGGTTTCAAAATTATTTTTTTCAGGAACGGAAACAACAATTTTTAGATAAGTCATATATAATACAAGGACTCGCTATGAAATATATGGCTGGGGATGCTACGTCAGACGAAGTAAACAACATGATAACGGTAATTGCTGAGTATATAAAGTCAGATATTTGGCTTACAGATAGTTATGGTTACGTTTATGCTGTTTCTAATAAAGAACATAAGGAGTTTATGGGAAAGCAAGTTTTTGCTACGGAACTTGCGCAGCTTCGACTTGGACATACATTTGAAATTACAGGACCTTATGCTGGAATATTTGATAAAACAGTTAGAGTTTATGGTACACCCATAAAGAGTGATGCAGGTGTATTCAAAGGGTCTATAATATTATATAACTCCATTGAAGAGTTAAGTGCATCCTTAAAACGTGTGTATGAAATAATTTGGATATCTGCAATTTTTGCAATAATATTTTCTTGCATAGTTATATATTATTTCTCACAAAAAATAATTATAAAGCCCTTAGCGGAAATTAATTATGTAGCTAGGAGGATATCTAATGGGGATGTATATAAAAGGGTTTATTTAAAATCAAACGACGAAATAGGAGAATTAGCTCAAACTTTTAATTTTATGGCTGATTCTGTAGAGAAAAATGAAAAAAATAGACGCGATTTCATATCGAACGTATCACACGAGATTAGATCACCAATAACATCAATTAAGGGGTTTATTGGTGGAATATTAGATGGAGTAATTCCAGAGGAAAAGGAAAAATATTATTTATCAATTGCTTATGAAGAAATTCAAAGACTAACAAGGCTTGTAAACGACTTACTAGATATGTCTGCAATTGAAGCTGGTGAGTTTAGTTTAAGGATTATGGAAGTGGATATTAATGAGATTATTAGACTTACAGTTATAAAAAATGAAACAAAAATTAAAGAGAAAAGAGCATCTGTAGATGTATGTTTCGACGAAGATAATTTAATTGTAGCAGGAGACAAGGATAGGCTAGTTCAAGTAATTACAAATTTATTAGATAATGCCATAAAATATGTTAATGAAGGTGGCAAAATAAAAATTGGTTCAAAAGTTAAGGGGAGAAAAGCCTTCATATCTGTGTTCAATAATGGTCCACGAATAGACGAGGAAGATTTATTGCATATTTGGGATAGGTTTTATAAAGCTGATAAAGCAAGAACGGCAAAAGATAGTACTGGACTTGGATTATCTATAGTGAGAAATATAATAACTCAATTACAGGAAGATATATGGGTTGAAAATAAGGATAATGGGGTGACTTTTATTTTTACATTGATGAAAGTTAAATAATTTACTATGTAACTAAAATATCACGGTTTATTAATATTAGTTTTACAAACTTCCATAATATAGTTATAACCAGATAGTGTTAACTAACTTATG
>DHIM01000034.1:2948-6129 GCA_002403785.1 Clostridium sp. UBA4746 | reverse complement strand
AAATCTAGCTTTATTACTTTCCTTAGCTAATTGTACATATTTTATGGGTATTCCCGGAGGTGATGATGTTATGCTTATGTATCAAACTACTAGCTATCATGATATTGGTACCATTAGGCAACTTACCGGTAAAGGTCCTATTAAAGAATTTCAAAATAGAATGGAAGCTCTTGGTATAATGAAAAATGAAAAACTTACAGAAAGTGCAGGAGACCCTTCTATATTTACAATTTAGGAGTGAAAATTATGAAAAAAGAGTTTGTACCAGATATATCAAGCATTGATTACACAGCAAGGGTAACTATAGATAATCCTATTGATAAGGAAAGTTGTGTTAGACTGAAAAAAACTACTAATGCAAGAATATGTATAGGAAGAGCCGCAGATAGATTTAAGACAGAGACTCTTTTAAGATTCAGTGCTGACCATGCAGTAGCTATAGACTCGGTATGGTCGCATGTAGATGAAAATATCATAGATGAACTTGGGTTTCTTAAAGTTAAAACTTTGATAAAAGATAAAGAAGAATATATTACAAGACCAGATTTCGGAAGATCTTTTTCTGAGGAAACTATAAATAATATAATAAATAAATGTATCCATAAACCTGATGTTCAGATAATTGTAGCAGATGGTCTTAGTTCTCATGCAATAGATGCAAACATTAAAGATATCTACCCAATTATTGTAGATAGTATAAATGCTAAAGGATATAAATTAGGAACTCCCATCTTCGTTAAGTATGGCAGAGTTGCTACAATGGATAAAATTAGTGAAGCCCTAAATGCTAAAGTTACCGTATTACTTATAGGTGAACGTCCAGGGCTTGCAACTGGAGATAGCATGAGTTCCTACATGGCTTATGAATCTAGCACCTTAAAACCAGAATCTCAAAGAACTGTAGTGTCAAATATTCATGCTAATGGAACCCCACCAGTAGAAGCAGGTGCAGAAATTGTTTCTTTAATAGAACTTATGATAAGTAAAAAAATTAGTGGTGTTGAATTAAAAATATAAAAAAATATATTCAAGGGAACGCTCAATTGTATAAAAACTCTTATTATACAAATAATAACCTTTAGTATAGTAATTTAAGCACTGGAGGCGATAATAATGGGAAACAAAATAATTGAAGCAGTATCTGCAGTGTCTTCATCATCACAAGAGATTATTCCCGATATACTAGAATTGCAATTTACTATTGTCAACGCTTGCGTAGTCGGAGATTCAGAATCTAAATTTAATGAATGGGTACTTATAGATACAGGACTTGAAAATTCTGCAGAGTTCATATTAAAATCCACAGAAAAACGTTTTGGCACAGGCAGCCGCCCACAAGCAATTATACTTACTCATGGGCATTTTGATCATGTTGGGTCGGTAATCAGACTTGCTAATTTTTGGGATGTCCCAGTCTATATTCACCATTTAGAAATACCTTATATTACAGGTAAGAAAGATTATCCTGTTGTGGATGTTACTGCAAATGAAGGCATAGTAGCCAAAATGTCCGTCACATTTCCTCGCACAAGTATAAACCTCGGTTATCGTGCTGTAGAACTTCCACCTGATGGCAGCATCCCTTGCATGCCTGGCTGGAAATGGCTACATACACCTGGTCATACCCAGGGGCATATTTCATTGTTTAGGCAAAAAGATCGTGTTCTTATAGTTGGAGATGCATTTTGCACAACAAAACACGAGTCTTTTTTCTCTATATTAACTCAGAAAGATCAGATAAGTGGACCTCCTAAATACTTGACTACAAATTGGGAGGAGGCAGAAGAGTCCGTGAAACATCTTCAAGACTTAAAACCAATGCTTGCAATTCCAAGTCACGGTAAGCCTTTAAAAGGTAAGGAATTAGCACATCGTCTGGAACTATTAGCTCAACATTTCAAAGATATAACAAAACCTGAAAAATGTCATTTAATTGATAAATATTAATTCTTATTATCAGAAACTATAGGGTGAATAACACCCTATTATTTTTTTGTGTTTTTACGTTAAGACTCAATTCTATCTATATCACATGTATATACTCTTAACCACCTAATTTTTTTAAGTAGGTTAAGCGCATTAAACGTAATCGCATAATTAATTAAGCTATTTTTCTTTTTCACCTAATTAATTATGCAAATTCAAACATTGTATTTAATTTATTAATTCATATGATATAATATACCTAATAATATTATTTACGAGGTGATCGTGTATGGACAATATCGATATTAAAATACTTAAACTTTTACAACAAAATTCTAGAGTCACCGCTTCTGAAATAAGTAGCCGAATTAATTTATCCGTACCTGCAGTAGGAGATAGATTAAAAAAACTTGATTCTGTTGGCATTATAGAAAAATACACTATAATATTAAGCGCTAAAAAATTAAATAAACATCTTATGATAATAATGTTTGTATCGCTTGAATCACCGAAATTTACAGATGTTTTCATTAATACTATTCAAGCCGATGATGAGATAGTGGAATGTCACTACCTTGCTGGTGATTACGATTATGTTTTAAAAATTATTACTGAAAGCACAGAAAGTTTAGAAAGAATTTTAAATAAAATAAAAAATATACCAGGAGTTCAAAAAACTAAAACTACAGTTTCTCTTTCTACAATAAAAAATAATTATTCTATTATACCAAGTGAAATTATTAATTAAATTATTTAGGAGGTTTTTATTATGATAATTGGTGTTCCAAAGGAAATTAAAAACAATGAAAATAGAGTTGCTATAACCCCTGATGGTGTACATGCTTTAGTTGCTAAAGGACATCAGGTTTTAATTGAAAAATCAGCTGGAGTTGGAAGTGGCATTGAAGACGAGGACTATAAATTAGTTGGTGCCAAAATACTAGATAAAAACACAGAAGTTTTTGATCAAGCTGATATTATTGTTAAAGTTAAAGAACCCTTAGAATGTGAATATGATTTATTTAAAGAAAATCAAGCTCTGTTCACTTATCTCCACTTAGCACCAAATCCATCACTTACAAACGCATTACTTAAAAAAAAAATTACAGGTATAGCTTATGAAACTGTTCAACCAAAAGAAGGTAACCTTCCACTTTTAACTCCAATGAGTGAAGTTGCAGGTAGAATGTCAATTCAAGTCGGTGCAACTATGCTTCAAAAGTATTATGGTGGCCTCGGTATAATACTAGGTGGA
>DHIM01000034.1:454-2872 GCA_002403785.1 Clostridium sp. UBA4746 | reverse complement strand
GTATAATACTAGGTGGAGTTTCTGGCGTTCTTCCTGGTGAAGTTGTAATTATTGGTGGTGGAGCTGTTGGTTTAAATGCAGCAAAAATGGCTGTTGGTCTTGGAGCTCGAGTAACAATTCTAGATATTAACAAGGCAAGACTTGCATATCTTGACGATATATTTCTTGGCAAAGTTTCTACCCTTGTCTGCAATCAATATAATATTGCAGAAATGGCTAAAAAAGCGGACTTATTAATCGGTGCTGTTTTAGTTGCCGGATCTAGAGCACCAAAGCTAGTCACAACTGAGATCGTTAAGTCAATGAAGAAAGGTTCTGTTATTGTTGACGTTGCAATAGATCAAGGTGGCTCTGTAGAAACAATCGATAGAGTAACAACTCATGATAACCCTTGTTTCGAGAAATATGGAGTTATCCATTACTCAGTAGCGAATATGCCTGGAGCTGTCCCAAAAACCTCAACTTATGCACTTACGGGTTCAACACTTCCTTATTTATTAGACATTGCAAGCAAAGGCGTTGTAACAGCTATACTTGAGGATGAGGCACTACTCGCAGGTTTAAACACTTATAAAGGATTTGTAACTTACAAAGCTGTGTCCGAAAGCCTAGGACTTGTTTATAAGTCACCTAAAAAATTATTAATTGAACCTAACTGTAAGATTAGTCGCACAGCCTAACTTACACTACAAAATTGTTCATATAAAGAAAAGCATGTTTTACTATTTCTATGAACTTAATTATATAATTTTTAGAGACTTAATATTTTAGAGTATAAATTATTAAGTCTCTTTGTTTCTTCAATTATTATATCTAAAGTTATATATGATTAATAATTAATTCATTAACCCCATTTCAAATTCATTCTTTACTTATTATAAATTAATATAAAGAAAAAATTATATTATTATATTGATTTTTTTTATTGATTTATTAATATATACATGTTATAGTAGTAAAATACATAAAGGCTTTGAATGGAAATAGTACGTAATTTAAGGTTAAAAAGAGAGTTATAAATTTGAGTGGTACCTTGGACATTTTTTCGCCTCATAGTGAAATGACATGTCTATTTTTTTTGTCTTCAAACGGTTCTTTAATATGAAGAAATACAGCGAACTGTTTAATTAAATATAAAGAGGAGTGATATGTAATGGCGGAAAAAAATAAAAGAGAGACGTTTTCAACAGGGTTTGCAGTCTTCTTTGCAACGCTAGGTTCAGCAGTCGGTTTAGGTAACATATGGAGATTTCCTTATTTAACAGGTGCTAATGGCGGAGGTGCTTTTCTCTTCACATACCTTTTGTGTGTTGCATTAGTTGGTATCCCAATTATGGCGTGTGAATTCTACATTGGTAGAAAATCAAGAAAAAATGCTGTAGGTGCTTTTAAAAAGTTAAAGGCTGCTAAAGGTTGGAAAGTTATTGGATTTATGGGGGTAGCATCAGCATTTCTAATTATGTTTTTTTATAGCTCTGTTGCTGGTTGGGTTTATTCCTATGTTTTCAGGGCATTAAAAGGTGATTTTGTTGGGGTTACTGCAGCTACAGCCCAATCAAAATTCATGACAACTTTAGTTGGACCAACATCTCCGATTATTTGGCAATTTATAGTTCTTGGAGTTGTCTCAATAATCTTAATAGCAGGAGTTAAAAATGGAATTGAAAGAATAACAAAAACTCTTATGCCGGTATTATTTATACTAATTATTATATGTGATGTTAGGGCATTAACACTTCCAGGCGCATCACAGGGATTAAATTTTTTATTTCATGTAGATTTTACGCAGCTAACCGGACCTGTTATCTTAACAGCTCTAGGCCTTGCATTTTTCAAAATGTCACTTGGAATTGGAATAATGATTACTTATGGAAGTTATTTTACTCATGATACTGATATGATATCAACCTCAGTAAAAGTTGCTTTATCTGACTCTCTAGTTTCAATACTCGCAGGGATTGCAATATTCCCAGCTGTATTCTCCTTTGGTATGCAGCCAAGTGCAGGTCCTGGACTTTTATTTATGACGATACCACTTGTATTCTCAAAAATACCTTTTGGCAGTGTTCTGTTAGTTGCATTTTTTCTTTTAACTGCAATAGCTGCTACAACCGCAATGATGTCTATCGTTCAAGTTCCAGTAGCATATTTTGAGGAAGAAAAAGGTATGGGTAGAAAGAAAGCAGTATTACTTACTACTGGTATAATAATGGTTGTTGGAATTCTTGCAACATTATCTGCTGATTCAACAAGTGTACTTGGGAATATTCATATAATAGGAAAGAAAGGATTCTTTGATTCCTTCGATTACTTATCATCTAATATATTACTTCCAGTAGGTGGACTTATAACAGCAATTTACATTGGATACTTTGTTAAAAAAGAAGATTTCAAACTTGAGTTATCAAATCAAGGAAC
>DHIM01000034.1:0-262 GCA_002403785.1 Clostridium sp. UBA4746 | reverse complement strand
CTTGAGTTATCAAATCAAGGAACATTGAATAACGATGGTGTGTTAAATCTTGTACATGCATTTATTAAATTTGTATCACCAATTTTACTTATAATTGTTTTCTTAAATTCAATAGGCATTATTAAATTCTAAATAAAAGTATATAAGTTAAAGGAGTCTCAACAATTGTTGGGGCTCCTTTAATATTACTATATATCATACCTTCATAAAGTATCTTTTTTCTTATTAGAAAATATTATATACCCTATATATAATATTAGAA
>DHIM01000173.1:8593-9310 GCA_002403785.1 Clostridium sp. UBA4746 | reverse complement strand
AAAAATATTATTGATGAATTATCACCAGACAAGATAATTATTGAAAGAATGAACGATGACAGATTTAAAGAGAAACTCGGAATAAGTGATGAAAAATTTCATGTGATTTCAAAGGCATTAGGAGGATTAATATGAATAAGATAAACAATTTAATTTTAGAAATGTTTAATTTTGATGCAGGTGAGCCTGAGTTAATTCAACATTTTATAAAGGTACACGAGTTCGCAAAGCTGATTGGCAACATGGAAAATATTTCATCTAGTAACTTGGAAATTTTAGAGGTGGCAACCATTGTTCATGATATAGGGATTAAAGTTTCTATAAAAAAATATGGAAAATGTAATGGTAAGCTTCAGGAACAGGAAGGACCTATTTGTGCAGAAGAATTATTAAATAGACTTGAATTTAAGAAGGAGGTAATTGAGAGGGTGAGCTACTTGGTAGCTCACCACCATACTTATTCAAATATTGATGGAATTGATTATCAGATTTTAGTAGAGGCTGATTTTCTTGTGAATTTATATGAAAATCAAAATGACAAAGAGACTATACAAAATACTTATAATAAAATTTTTAAAACTGAATCAGGACGAAAACTTTGCAGTCGAATGTTTATAATAAAAGATTAAAAACTTGTTAATGGGTATGCCAGCTATTAGGAAAATCATCTTCTTTTTAATGAGATAAGTATTCCGACATAAATAATAACACTCCCTT
>DHIM01000173.1:0-8456 GCA_002403785.1 Clostridium sp. UBA4746 | reverse complement strand
TTTATTTCAACAATAAAAGTTTATAGGAAGTGTACATAAAATATAAAGAAGTAGCTTATTTAAGATGCTTCTTTATATTTTATGTAGGGAAAATTTAAATTAATGCAATTAGTACTCATCCGCCACCGCTGTTAGCGGTTTAGTTCTTTAGTGAAAACACGAACTTTTATAATTTTAAAATTAGGTAGTAAATAATATAGAAGTATGGTCTAAAATAATTAAATCAATCTTAGCCATTATTACCACCCTAGCATTTGTGTAATACTTTTGTATGCCTTTTGTATTTGTTTAAATTACTTACTATTCATTAATATAAATTATTTTCAGAGTTGAAAAAATATTCAATATAACACTTATTATCTTGAATAGGTTGTTCTGTTAAAAGATATAAAACATATTAAATCTTCTTTTCAAATAATTAATTACTTATTTCATATCAAATTATTCTCTTAAAATTACTTAACACCCTTTATCACATCCATAGATGGACTTCCACCTTCAAACATATTCTTTACTCTTAAACCTATAAGTGGATTTAACTCTGGATGTGTTAAAATGTAGAATCTCTCTTCCTCAATTGCTTTGAATATAACCTCTCCAATTTTATCAATTGGAATTCCACCTTTAATAACCTTATGTTTCTGTTTCTCCTCTTCTTCATACAAAACACTTTGATAATAAGTCTGACTCATGTCATTTTCATATATCATTGGTCTATGCCTTTCACAATTATCAAGATCTGTTTGAATAAATCCTGGACAGAATACCGACATTTTTATTTTGTCCGTTTCGAACTGAAGATCTAAATAAGTAGATTCTGAAAGACCAACTGTTGCAAATTTAGAAGTATGGTAAGCTGACATTCCGTTCAAATCCAAAAGCCCTGCTACAGATGAAGTATTGACAATATGGCACTCGGTATCCTGTTTTAACATTATTGGAATGAATACTTTTTCGCCATGTATAGCACCCCATACATTAGCTTTCATAATCCACTCCCAGTCGTTTAAAGATAGTAACCAAGATGGCCCTGCAACTACAACTCCTGCATTATTACAGCACTTTAGCCTATACTAAAGCTAAACCATTGATTTCACTGACATTTTTACCGGTTTTAAAAGTGTATCAAATCCGGACTTTCTCGTTCTCTTGATTTTTGATAAAATCAGATAGAAAGAGAGGTAGAAATGAGAAAAAACTACTTTGCGAAATTAGTAAAATATATGAAGAATGTATACCACATTGAACATGGTTTGTACAAACTGTCTGATAGAAGATTAAAACCAACTTATAGCACAGGTCAAGTTATATTACCTGTGCTTTTAGGTTTCTTACTTAGAATAAAGAGTTTTAATGAACTAAATTTGATAATAAAAAATAATGAGTTTGAGTATTCCCCCGAGGGACAAAGCTTCCACAGGTTGATGCAATCAGAGATACACTAAAAGTAATTGACGTAAACGGATTAAAACAAATAAACCAGCACATTGTGAAAAAGGCAGTTGAGAATAAGGTATTTGAAAACGGAACAATTGACGGATACAATGTTGTCGCTATTGATGGAACAAAATTCTTTGGTAGCAATAAGAAAAGTTGCCCGGAATGCTTGAAGAATATCAAAGGTGAAAAGACTCATTGTTTCCATAGTGAAGCTGTAATGTCAACGGTAGGAATTGGACCCAGACTGGTTATTGGCTTTGAGATGTACAAAGCTGGACAAGATTCTGCTTCAAAAAATGAAGGTGAGTTGAATGTAGCGAAAAGACTGATGTCAAGCGTCGTGAAGAGTCATAAAAGCTTCATTGATGTTGTAGTTTATGATGCACTTGCCTGTAATTCCATCTGGATTAACCATTGCAAAGATCTTGGTATTGATGCAATTGTCAGAGCGAAAAACAATAATAATAAGAGTTTGAGGAAGGTAAAAAAGAAGGTAAATTAATTAGATCCAATTAAAGTTTGGAATGCTGAAAAAGGCTTTGAAAAAGTTGAAATATATGAATCAATGTTCACAATGGACAATGTACTGCAGCCACTCCGTTTTGTGAAATTCACAATGAAACATATAAATAAAAAACGTACACAGATTATGATAATCACGACATTGAGGGGTATGCCATTAAAAACATTATTTAAAATAATAAGAGCACGATGGGATATTGAAAACTCGATATTTAATAATTTAAAAAGTGAATGTGGCTTAGAACATTGCTTCGTCCATGGTGGTAATGCCGTAGAAGCAGTGCTTTATTTGATATTTATTGCATCTAATATAATGCAATTGGTTTTAATCAGACGACTGAAAAAACATTTTACAACTCAACGCGAAATGGTGAGACTTTTATTAAAAGGACTATATATGCTGAAGTATAAATCTGAATGGATTTTCAATAGTACTTAAAGGTTGAAAATATAATAGAGAATAAGTAAATTTGGGGTAAGGGGAAGTGTAGTCATTTTTAATGAAGATTAGAAAATTGGGAGAGTCATTCACAAAATAATTGAATTTCTCAAGAAGGTGCTGTAAAATTCAAACAGAGGCTAAATTGCTGGCAAGAAGATTGTTACAATGCATGTAAAGATACAGATGATATAATTTACCATCCAGGGGCATGTATTGGACATTTTATTGCAAAAGAAAAGAATATACCATCGATATTAGCGTCTCCATTTCCAATAATTAAAACAAATGAGTATCCTGCACTAATCTTTTATAATATGAAAGCACCAAGATTTCTTAATGCATTTACTCATAGTTTATTTATAAATGGATTTTGGTTAGCAACTAAAAAACCCATCAAGCTTTTCTATAAAAAGAAGCTAAATGTAAAATTAAAGCATATGAAAAACCCTCTTAAGTCAAAAGATTTAAAGCTCATTGCTTGCAGTTAGAATGTTTTTAAAACACAAAGCGGAGGCTTTGCAAATGGATTTGAGTTTAGTTGTTTCACTACCTGAGAAGCATCAATTGCATTAATTGTGGCTAATCCGCCAATAGGAAGAAGTAGTATGTCCACGCTTCCTATTTCTTCTATCAGTTTAGAATTTAAAATATGTCCTAGATCACCGCAATGACAAATATTTATTCCATCAATTTTAAAGTTATATACTATATTTTTCTCTCTCTTAGATCCTGAGACCTTATCATGAAATGTTTCCACTCCTTTTATCTCTATTCCATCTTTTGAAAAAATGCCTAGTTCATTTATGCTTACAAAGTTAGACTTGACCGCGTTTATATTATTATGATCACTGTGATTGTGACTTACAGATACTATATTTGCATCAATTTGAGGCAATTTATAACCTAACATTTTTTTAAATGGATCTGTTAGTACTTTTGTTCCATTCTCAGACGCTATCATAAAACATGATTGACCAAACCATTTAATTATCATTTTACATATCCAATTTTTTTAAAATTTGATTTTTCATGCTATTTATTTCTCTTTTATTTTGATTTATCAGTGTGACTTTTAACCTCAGCAATAATTAATTTAGCATAGATAAAGACGAAAAAAGCAGTAAATCCCTATGTGCTTATGCCGGGTGGAATTTTATATGCAATATTTGTGCTAAACATATTTAATTAATAAGTATGGTACTATTTATAATTACCTCTATATAATTTTGTAATTATGCCTGCAAGAGGGTTTACCCTTTTTAACTCGACGGCTTCGAAGCTACAAAGTTCGTGGCAGCACATACATTCAATGCACTTAGTATAATCTATTTTTTTAGTTTCCTTATTGATTGCGTGCATAGGGCAACTGTCAACACAAGTGTTGCATTGGTGACATTTTTTTAAATTAATTTTGGGTTTCGTTTTCAAAAAATCTATAACCTTCACTATTGCTTTATAATTGCTTTTCTTCTTTGAAGTAAACCGTTTGGGAATTTTATAATTCTTAAGTAGTGGTGGCGTTTTATAGTCTCCGCAAAGCTCAATATTATTTTTATCTGCTTCTCCAAGATTTCTTCCTATAGCAGCTTGAAGTATTGGTATGTCTTTAATATCTAAACCAAGCATTTGTATTGCTGTAGTATCAAGAGCTAATGGATCTGTGCTCATTAGTATTTTCTTTGCAGGGTAGACACTTCCAGCAGTAGGACCTTCGCCTTCCATTGCAGTGATGCCATCCATAATATGAAGCCCTATTTTTGTGGCCTCATGTATGTCAACTAAAATATTACCAAAATCCTTTGGGTTTGGAGCAGCCTTGTGATATTGAGCTTTCCTAAGTCCTTGAATGCACCCAAAAACATTTTTGACCGCGCCTGTATATATGCAACCGGAATGAGTTTTTAACTTTGGGAGATTAATAATAAAGTCTGCATCAAAGAGAGGTTTTGCCAAATAAAGTCTGCTCAGGAAACTACAGTTTCCTCCAGTATCCACGGTACCTTCTTTATCAAAGTTTTTAATCTCTGCATTTTCCTCTTCTGCAACTTTTTTTAATCCTGACACATCAAGGCTTTGAGGCGTCGGTGCTATACCTGCAATTGCGCCGCCAGCACTATCTCCAATCCATACAATGCAACCCATTTGCTTTAATATTCTAGTAAGGGCTCTAACAAATTCACAGTGAGTAACTGCTGCAGATTCAGGTGGTTTTGGTCCAATCAAGTTTACTTTTAAAAGTACTTTCATCCCAGGCTTAATAAAGGAATCCCATCCACCTAATAACTCAATTCCACTATTAATTTTATTTGTAACATTTTCAATGTTGTAATCTATACATTCATTAATAACTACTTTAACCATAATTAAACCCCTCCTTTATAATAAAGTTAATTCGGAAACTCACGTCTGATATATCTAAATTTCAGAGGGACAGTTTTTTGTTTTTCCCCCAGAAATTCACCCTAAATTAAAAATTATTATCGATTTTATTACACAATATTATATTTGAGATAGTTCTATACTATCATTAGAGCTTATAACATTGAGTTTATCAGCTGTTTGTTCTACTAAAATATTTATCCACAAAATCGGATCTCTTATATTTTATCTATATTATAATTTATTTTAGATTATTTGTATAACTAAAACTGCACGAAATTAAAGCCAAAAATATAAAATAAAATTTGGGACTTGTTTATAAGCTTAATCTATATGCCCCATAAGGTGTACCTTATGAGTCAATATATACTGTATTATATATAAATACTTCACATGGTATCATAAGGTTATGATACTAATTATAAAACGTATCATTCATATGATAGACCTTATAGTGTAGTCAAAAACATTTGTTTTTGACTACACTTTAAATATTTCATAGAGGGGTAGCGCCAACATTTCCGACTTGTTGGCTCTACCCCTTAAAGCTCTGCCTTATGATGTCTCCACTTTCTGTTAGTTTATTTTTATAGGCAGATGGATATAGATTTGATACAGTTATTTTTGACGAGGATTCACAAGATTGTACCGAAGATGCCATTGGTGCCATAATGAGTGGTAAACAAGTAATTATTGCTGGTGACAGCAAGCAGCTACCACCTACAAGCTTTTTTTGCAGCAACATTTTCTGATGGTAATAATGACTTATTTTTGTATATTGATAAGAGTTGGGGTGATTATTTGCCTATTGATTTAATGTCTAAGATAAAGTATAGTTAACATATTAATTATTAATATGTTAACTGTTAATATATTAACTATAGGAGGAAATAAGATGAATGATAGCACAAGAATAATGGAATTGCTAAAAGAAGTTAATTCTTTGATGGACAAAGGACTAAAAAACTACTTTTCAGATTGTGGAATAACTGTGACACAACTAACTGTAGTGAATATTCTAGGAAAGAGAGACATGGTAAAACTTAATGAATTAAGTGAAGAACTCAAGATAACCCCAACTGCTGTTTCGTTAATTGTTAATCGGCTCGAATCACAAGGGTTAATTGAAAGGGTAAGAAGCAAAGAGGATAAAAGAGTAGTATATGCAAAACTATCAGATAAATTTAAAGCTACACATGGGAATTTGGATAATAATATAAATGGATTTTTGGCCCTATTACTTGGATCTAAGAATGAAGAAGAAATACAGAAAATTTTTGATGGTTTGGAAATATTAAAAAATCTACTGGAATCCAGTGAGAAGATCATATCGAATCATATCAAAATGAATTAGCAGAGGGCATAAATATTTCTTTAAAGTTTTTTATGATTCGACAGGTGAATGAGTGTCATATCACATTATGCACAAAGGAGAGGATTACAAATGCTAATTTATGCCATTGTTTTTATTAATATAGCCTGTTTAATCTATACCATTGGGGTTTGGTCGGAGAAGATCCAAAAGAAATGAAGGGTTGGCATGTATGTGTTTTTTGGGGAGGGCTAATATTTGACACTTTAGGTACTGGGGCCATGGGGAAAATAGCAGGAGGGATCTTTCAATTCAATTTCCACGGTATAACTGGAATGTCTGCAATTCTACTTATGCTGTTTCATGCAATTTGGGCAACGATTGTTATAGTTAAAGATGATGAAAATATGAAGCTAAAGTTTAATAAATTTAGCATTGTTGTATGGATAATTTGGCTTATTCCAATGGTATCAGGAATTATATATGGCGCCACTGTATAGGTAAATTCATAGTAGAGTTTATGAGTAATAATTAGGGAGTGAATAACAAATAGCTTAGAATAAAACAGAAATTATTATAAAAAATAAAGATTGGAGTAAAATTTATGAAAAATAAGAAATTTACTATAGGAACAATATTTTTTACTGTATTTTTAGATCTATTAGGATTAGGTATTATTATTCCAATATTACCTGCTCTTCTACTTGATCCCATAAACGGTATATTACCAATGGCATATACTTTCCCAACTAGAACCTTAATATATGGTTTTTTAATAGCCTCATATCCACTAGCACAGTTCTTTGGTGCACCAATTTTGGGTTCCCTAGCTGATCAAAAGGGCAGAAAAAAAATATTGCTTGTATCCCTAATTGGTACAGTTGTTGGTTATGTAATTTTTATAATAGGGATACTTAATTCTAACCTATATCTTCTATTCTTAGGAAGAATTGTTGACGGGTTTACAGGAGGGAATATATCCATAGCACAGTCTGCAATCGCTGATGTGAGCACAAAAGAAACAAAATCCAGAAACTTTGGTTTAATTGGAATGGCCTTTGGTCTAGGTTTTATTATTGGACCATTTATTGGTGGAAAGCTTTCTGATTCCTCTATAGTTAGTTGGTTCTCTTATGCAACCCCATTCTATCTTACTATACTACTAGCAACTATTAATGTGGCCTTAGTATTTTTGAATTTCCCTGAAACTTTAGCAATTAAAAGGGCAATTAAAGTAAATTTATTTACAGGCTTTACAAATATTAAAAAAGCCTTTACCTTTAAAGATTTAAGAGTAATGTTTTTAGTAGTTTTTTTACTAACAGTAGGATTTAATTTTTTTACACAGTTTTTCCAAGTATTCTTATACGGAAAGTTTAAATTTACTCAATCTCAAGTTGGTGATTTTTTTGCTTACATGGGGCTTTGGATAGCTATTGCACAAGGAGCAGTTTTAAGACCACTTTCAAAAAAGTTTAAGCCTTCTAAAATACTTAGTTACTCAATAGTTCTATTGGCAATAAGTTTCCCGTTTTTATTAATACCTAATGAACGGGTATGGTTATATTTAATAGTTCCATTTATAGCAATATTTCAAGGCCTTAGCCAACCTAATGGAACAGCTATTATTTCTAATTTAGTAGATAGTGAAAAACAAGGAGAAATTCTTGGAATTAACCAATCTATTTCATCTTTAGCTCAGTCATTGCCACCTATCATTGCTGGTTTTGTAACCGCAGTTAATATTAATCTTCCAACTTGGTTTGCTGCGGGAGCTACATTGCTGGGCTGGATAGTATTTAAAGTTTTCTTTAATACAGAAAAGAAGACTGAGGAGGAGCTTATGGTAGGTAGTGTAGTAAGTGCTGAGCAGGAGTAGTACTTATATGATATCTTAACAGAATAACAAGTATTAAAAATGATTCCCTCAGACGAGGTTCTGAGGGAGTTTTTGTTGTGCGCCCGGCATGGACGCAATCTAATGGGTGAAAGTCCCTAGCACTGGCCAAGTGCATAGCTTAAGACAAGGGTGTCCACCGTGAGGTGGAATCTGAAGGAAGTTGGCGGCTAAACTCTGGTCTGACGAACAGAAACTACATATAAGGCATATGCTTGTGGGTAAGTTTGCAACACAAAACGAAGCCCAAAACTATTCGAAACAAGTGGTGTAAATGTAGCAGATAGACGGAGTGAAAGATTGTGTTTTTACCCGGGGAGGTCTTAGATAAATGTTATGGAAATGAATTTTTAAATAATAACCTTTGCAGTGATGTAAAGTTGAAATCTAAGAAGTCAGTAGACGTCATAGTAGCGGAAGGTTCATGAACCTTAGGTGAAGGACTGAATGATAGGAGGTTTTGA
>DHIM01000279.1:7706-8310 GCA_002403785.1 Clostridium sp. UBA4746 | reverse complement strand
TAAATAACCTACATTTTTATACTTAGATTCTATAAATTTAAATAAAGTCTCTTTAATAAATTGATCTATAATTTTTTTGTTAACATGGTCATTTTTAAAACTATCCCAATGTTTTTCTAACTGAATTTTTATCCACGTAACAACAGATATGATGTCTTCTTTGTCCACTAATTCTTTTTTTAATTCATTACACTCATATAAAGAATTATTACTTAAAAAAATACATTCTTTAGTGATGACTATTATGAAATCTCTAACTATTGCAAATAGATCATCCTGAACTGAAATTTCTTTAAGTATTAGTGTTTTCCAGTCTTCAATATCAATTCTACCCTTATTGTCAATGTTCACTTTTCCAAATAAATGTTCGACTATTTCATAACGTAATAAATTTTTCTCGTTTTTTAAACTTAAAAGTAGCTTATTAATTTGTTCAAGTAGTGATATTACAATATCGGAAGTATTAATTGCATTTACAGATTTCAATACACCAATAATTTTTTCCATAACAAGACTATTAGCTTGCTTTTTTAGAAGACTATTTGTAAATTTTTCCAATATATCCTTTGTGCTATCACGATTTACATATTCAATTATGCTATTT
>DHIM01000279.1:6697-7628 GCA_002403785.1 Clostridium sp. UBA4746 | reverse complement strand
TGTATACCATATGAAATACCCTTATTTAAATAAACTGATATGTCTATTGCTTCAATTTTTTGTTTTAAATGAGTTTCTAAAAATTTAGCAAACCCTAAGGCATCTATACTACCTATCTTTTTTATAAGATATTCTATAAATGCTTCATATAATTCACTTTTTGTACTTATATTTTCATCAACAAAGCCAATTAAATTGTCAATTATATTAATTTCTTCAATTTTACTTTTAAATATTTTTTTGCTTAATAACTCATTTTCAACCATATCAGCTACAGCATTTACTATACTCTCTCTATTTTTAGATATTATAGCGGTGTGGGAAGCTATAATAGGGAGTCTTCCTACCAAAAATGGTTCTTCAAATAATGCAGTTACAGCAAACCAATCTGCAATAGAACCGACGAGTGCTGCTTCAATAACAAAACTCAGCATTTCTAAATAGTGATTATTACTGAAATCCATTTTTATAAGAGTAATTATAATAACTAATAATATTAAAATAACAACTGATAAATCTGCTATTTTCTTATTCTTCATATCTGTACTCCTATACTATATTTAATAATGAACATTATAATACCAACTATGCCACCTACAAGAGAACCGTTAATTCGTATTAACTGTAAGTCATTTCCAACATTTGATTCTATTAATTTAATTAGCATAATATCAGTGTATTTGTTAAGATTTTCTTTAACTATTTTCCCGATATTTTCATGTTCGGTATCTATTAATTTATTCATTATATCTTGGAGAAATATATCTACTTTTCTTTGAGTATCAAAATCTTCATCTAAATTATTAACCCAATTTCTTATAATAAGAAAAATGTTATTATATAGGGCCTCATCTTTAAGTGTTTTGTTAACGGTGTTCTCAAAAATCATATTAATGTATTCTTCAACCTTACTATTTTTTAATAGCTCAAA
>DHIM01000279.1:0-6515 GCA_002403785.1 Clostridium sp. UBA4746 | reverse complement strand
ACTATTTTTTAATAGCTCAAATTTCCATTTTTTAATTTTTAATTTTAAATCAATATTATTTTTAAACTCATCTAGCTTATTATAAGCCCACTTCTTTAGTGTTAACCTGTTTTCATTATCATTACTTTTCATACTATTTAAAAATTTTTCAATCTTATTTTGAATATCAATTGCTAAATCATTATTACTCCCCTTAAATCCATCAATGATTTTTTTCCTTATACTCCCACCCTCATATGATGAACGTGACTCAACTATAAATTTAAAAAGCAAATTTTTAAAATCAGTTGTTTGAGAAAACAATATTAATTCATTTAGTATAAAATTATAAACTTTATCTTCATATTCAGTTCCTAAAGAAATATCTATAACAGAAACAATTAATTTATGTAGATCATATGTTTTCAAATTATTTATAATTAAATCAGAAATAATTTTTTCAATTTCGCTGTAGTTTATTTTATTAATATTATCTTCAATCATTAAACTAAGTTCTGTTTTTATATTTTCAAATTCAATATTATTCTTTACTAATTCAATAACAAGTTTTGAAATATCGTATTTACTAAGTAATTGTTTTAAGGTCTCCTTAGTTAATAACTCTTCACTTACCATATTAGATAGGCCATCAAAAATTTTCTTCTTATTTTTAGGGATAGTTTTCTTTAGTAATTTGTTAATACCCCACCAATCAGCAAAACCACCAATCATAGAAGCACAACTTCCACTATACACAATTCCCCCTAAAAAAGTTTTGTGAAATGGATAACTAAGAATATAAATGCTAGAAGCTAATATTAAAATTAACGTTGCTTTATGACGATTCATGTTGATAAACCTACTCTCTTTACAAGATTTATTTTTAACAAAATTGTTTTTATTTATACTTAGAATTTATATTATATTATTTTAACACATAGTAATCTTTGGATAGCAATATCAACTACTGTGTCTCCAAAAAAATCTCTAATAGAGTAAGTATATCTTTAGAGTTATTCATGTCAAATGTAACTTATTATAACTTAGAATACCACCCTTCAGGAAAAAAGACAATTCCTTGTTAGCAAGCTTCTTTATTGTATTGTAAATAAAGTTTAATGTGGGGATATCCAATACCCTTAATATTAAATATTTCAACTTTTATACACAAACATATTTATAACATATGAAACAGGATTTATAAGTGAATTATTGTTAAATAGATGCGGTTTTAAAATAAAGGTTACTAAGGCAATTACAGTCCTAAGAAAAAGAAATAGGGTGTTAGCAAAAGGTTAACACCCTATTTTTAATTAGATTTATAGTTATTAAGATACTCTTCAAAAGAATTGTATATTAATGTATTTGTGGATTCTGAATCTTTAGCAGCGTATGATATAAGCTTATCAGCTGATTTTTTAGTGGATATTTTTTCTATTGTTCTTGTTATGATATTAATCACCTCAGCATATTATAACACAAATTTTGTAAATTATAAAGGGATTAACCTTTTCAAGGTAGATTGCGGAATGCTAATTTAAGTATTAATATCTTTAACAGACAATAAAGTAATACGAAATGAGAACGCTGAAAATTAGTGAAAAATTTTGTGCGTGATTAATTATTTATTAACATAAAAAAGTTCAATCGATAAGATTGAACTTAGTCTAAAACATTTAAGCTACCATCTTGTTATAGTATAGTGCTTCACTAATAGTATATGTAATTATTGTATAAATGTGCTACTACTTATATATATATTTAAATTTAATATAATCACAGCAATGTAATATAAATAATTTATTAGTAAAACCTATATTTTGTGCAGTACAAATATATTGTTGTTTATTTTTTATTTTTCAAAATGTAAAACACCTTAGAGAATATTTACATATGATAATATCGAGAGGGCAGTAAAAGGAATCTTTTTTATCTTGTCTGAATAGTTTAATAAAAAGATATATAACGTATATTAATATATATTTAAAGGTATATAGATAAAAAAACATTAATATCATACAGCAAATTGATAATATATATTTTATAAGGGAGGTGAATGAAATGAATTGGAAAGAAGAATTAGTGTTACAATTCAGAAATATGACTATTGATAGAAATATTATTAGTAAATCAATGCAGAATTTTGTTAATGTATTTAATAGTAATTTAGACAAATATAATATAAAAAATATTAGAGCAACAACGGATTCAAATGAATATATAGATATAAAAGATTATAAAAAAGTTGAAATAAAATATTCTGATAGTAACGTAACTTTTATTTTATTTAATAAAGATGGAATTAAACAAAATATATCTATTAAATTAAGTATTGCTAAAAAAGTAGGGGGATATTTCTTACAGTATATTAATACAGAAGAGCGTAACCCTAAATTGAAAGCATTTATTGACGAAAATACTATAGATGGAATATTACAAGACCTATTTGAATTAAATGAAGAAGCAATAGCTGTAAATGAAAAGTAGTTGCTTAAGAGCACCCATTTGGGTGTTTTTATAATTGAATATTGTAATTGATAGCATAAAAAAGGTACAAGCAATGCGTATACCTTTTAACAGTTGTATTTAATTTGAAATAATTATTTTTATTTTTTTACACCAAATTGAAAAGCATGTGCAATCTTTTGAATTTCATATCCACGGATACTTACGTTTGGTTTGATAGCTTATATTCTAGAAAAGTGATTGTGTTAATTAAGAAATTCAATAATACCGAGTAGTATTAGTAATATACCTGAAAATAATGGTGCATATTTACCTAGGATTTTACCTAAAACATGATTACCTGCAGCTACACCAACTATAATTGCAAGGATACTTAATATAAA
Organism: Clostridium sp. UBA4746; assembly: GCA_002403785.1. Taxonomy (GTDB): domain Bacteria; phylum Bacillota; class Clostridia; order Clostridiales; family Clostridiaceae; genus Clostridium_AD. Next base: position 3,687 of record DHIM01000279.1, on the reverse strand, counting down.
TGTAGATAAGACTTTTATCATTTACATTTTAATTATGGATTTTAAACTTAGATGGTGAATACACATTTACCTTAAATGTGTCTGAGAGAAAAGGAATATACTCAGGAAACGTTGGAAAATGGGGGATAAGTTCTAAAGAGGTTAATGGAAATCAAGCCATTGATATGAGAAATCAAATGATAAATTATAGATGTTAAAAATAAAAAAATCATTAACCGTACTTGTTGCATAATAATAGTATTAGATTTAAATATTAAAGCTAATAGATATGATGATAATTACATTTATAATATTTTGAATGAGGATGTGTATTCCATGAAATTTATATTTGATTTTTTAATAAAAAAATTTATTAAAAATTATTCTAATGTAAGTTCACAGCTAGTAAGACAATCCTATGGATGGCTAGGTGGCACAGTAGGATTTATAATCAACACAACAATACTTATGTTAGAACTTGCCGTAGGGGTTTTCCTAAATAGTATATCTATTACAGCAGATGCTGTACATAACTTAACGGATGCTATATCCTCTATAATTACAATCTTAAGCTTTAAACTAGCCAATCGTCCTGCTGACACGAAACATCCATTTGGATATGGTAGAGTGGAGTACATTACTTCATTGCTATTTTCTTTATCTATTTTTATAGTAGGATATGAATTTATAAGAAGTTCTATAAGTAGAGTTCTTCATCCTGTTAGTATTCCATTTAACATGGTGGCATTTTTGCTAATGTTATTAGCAATTCCTCTCCAAATTTTCCTCAATCGTTTTACTACGTATCTCGGTATTGCTATTAACTCTTCAGCTCTAAAAGCATCTGCATTGGAATCTTTTACTGATATACTTGTATTATCTATGGTAACTATATCTCTGCTTATAACAAGGTTCACTACCTTCCCTGTAGATGGATATGCAGGCATAATTGTATCGATTTTCATACTACATTCAGCATTTGTACTTTGCAAAGAAACATTAGATTATATATTGGGAAAAGCTCCTGATAAGCAGTTAGTAAAAAACATTTATACGGAAGTTCTAAGTTATAAGTATATCACTGGAGTGCATGACTTACTTATTCATAATTACGGACCGGGTAGATATATGGTTTCTCTACATGCAGAGGTACCATGTAATATTCCTATAATGCAAATTCATGATGTTATTGATATGGCAGAAAAAGAAGTAGGCGAGAAGCTAAACATCTACTTAGTTATTCATATGGACCCCTTTAAAAGTGATAGCCCAGAGGTTATTTTTTTAAAAAAACAATTAAACAGAGAGTTATCCGTAATTACAGGAATTCAATCAATGCATGATTTCAGAGTAGTAGGGGACGTAGAGGCAAAAACTTTAATTTTTGACGTTGTAGTAGATAAATCCTATTATAATGAAGAATCTAAAAGAGTTATCCTAATGAAAATAGAGGAAGGAGTAAAAAACATTTCACCACAACATCGATGCATAGTCACAATGGATCAAAATTTTAATTAAAAAGAAATGATAATAAAAATAAATGAAGAATAATAACACTCAAAATACAAAAGTGTTATTATTCTTCATTTAGATTATAAAGTCTAAGGTATATTCTGAATTCAGACTTTTATATTTCTCTACAAGATCCTGCAATGTGACAGAATCCATAACTTTATTAATTTGTTCATTAACTTCTTGCCATACTAGGGTGTTTATGCAAACTTTGATGGTTTTATCATGTCCTAACGCTCCATCATCATCTCCTGTAATATTTAAGTCACCCTCAAGTATTCTTAAAACTTCACCTACTGTAATTTTTGAGGCTTCTTTTGATAGTGTATAACCACCCTGTGAACCTCTTGCACTTTTTACAAGTTTAGCTTTTCTAAGTATTGAGAAAACTTGTTCTAAATAATTTTCTGAAATTGCCTGCCTCTCAGCAATAATTTTTAGAGGTATATATTCCCCGAACGAATGCACTGCAATATCGACCATTGCTCTTAAACCGTATCTTCCTTTAGTAGAAATATTCATGGTAAGTCAATTCTCCTTATCTATACTAAAATATATATATAAATATTTTTTTACGTATAATATAATATTTATTCACTATATTAAATGATACTATACTAAAAAGAATAAGTCAACTTAAGCAATAACAAAGGGATGCCACGTAATTATTTTTTATCATAAATTAACAAAAGCACGAGACTGACTTTTGTTAATTTATGCTTAAAACTAAATAATAATTATATATTCTCAAACTCATTTAAAGTTTTTATTTTATTCTCAACTTTAACTTTATCAATCCGTATATTATCTAATTGTTGAAGTAGTTTTTTGTTTTCTACTTTTATAGTTTTGGTTGAATTGTGTTGTAGACCACTTTCTGATAGTTCTAAGGTGTATTGTATTTCTTGTTCAAGTTTACTTTTATAAGTCTCTTCAAATTCCTTTTCTACCTCAGTTAGCTCTTCATTTAAAGTTGTTTTCATACTATCGATAACTTGCCTAGTAACTTCTGATTTAATTTGTTCTTCAGTTTTCATATTAATTCATCTCCTTATAGTTTTTACTAATAATGAACTCTAATTAACCAAAATTTAATGTTTTTATCACTCCAACCAAGATCCCAAGGAACTTTACTTCTATCTGAATTATGACAACTTACTAAGGAATATCCTCTTGAATCAGCTCCTGTAACAACGGAAATATGAGTGATGTCATTTTTCTTTTCATAAGCAACAAAATCTCCTGGTAATAACTTATAACTAGCTTTATATACTTTATCATAACTACCATAAGCGATAGTCGATGCTCTGCCACTATAAGTCATATAATTTTTAAAACCATCTGCGTTGAGCCAAGATTTTGTTGCTCCATTTTTGTCATAACTCCAGGCAGAATTTTTTCTGAAATTACCTCCCTCAAAAAGAATTTGAGATGCAAAATTTGCACAATCTCCACCTTGAGGATTATAGTCTCTATACTTTTTGTTATATTTATATTCAAATTCTAATGAACTTGCAGCACCACAATATTTATCTGCATATTCTGTAGCCTTTATTCTTCTTTTGTCAATTGTAGATAAGTCTCTTGAACTTTGAGAAAGTATATATTTCTTTATATAATCTGCTTTAATATTACCTAAGTCTAAAGAATTAGCAAAAGGATCTTTATACCATTCTTTAGAAATTACCCAAGAATTATCTTTACTCATAAGTTGCAAATTGTGATAGGTACCAATTTTTGAAGTATTTTGAAGTTCGGGATGATCTTCATATGCATACTTATATTCTGTAGAACATAATAAATAAATTGAAAAATTATTATCACTACCTCTAATTTTTTTTACGATCACTGTTGGTGTAATACTAGTAAATTTAACTCCCTGTTTTTTTGCCCAATTATTAATGTAATCCATCTTCTTTTTTTCATAATCAAATGCCCAAATTCCATATTTTGTGTCCATATTATAAAGTGATTGTATTAACTTTATATCACCACTTAATATAGCTTTGTTCCTCTTTAAAAATATTTGTTCAATGTAACTGGTAACTTCTTTTTTTGATTCATCAGTAACAGCATATGTGTAACTAGTTGACCATATCTGTATCAATAAAAGAAGTATGATAAATATAAATAATTTAATAATATAGGATTGTAATTTATTTACTTTACAAAAATTCATAATATTATACTCCTATT
>DHIM01000012.1:6571-7174 GCA_002403785.1 Clostridium sp. UBA4746 | reverse complement strand
TATTTATACTTATAAAATAATATAAATATATATATATGTTATAATCATAATAGGTGATTGTATGCATGTAAAATATTTACAACTTAGAAATTTTAGAAATTATAATGAATTAGTTATACAACTTAATAAAGGCACTAACGTATTTGTAGGTGATAATGCACAAGGAAAAACAAATATTTTGGAAGCAATTTATTATTGCAGTTTAGCTAAATCTCACAGAACCAATAGAGATAAGGAATTAATAAATTGGAACGGCACAGAAGCATACATAAAACTTTATGTATGTAAAACTAGGTTAGATAAAAAAATAGAGATAAAGATTTTTAAAGAAGGCAAAAAAGGTGTTAATATAAATTCAATAAAAGTACAAAAACTGTCCGAACTAGTGGGAAGCTTCAACGTGATTATGTTTTCTCCAGAAGATTTAAATATTGTTAAAGAATCCCCATCATACAGACGAAAATTCTTAGATATAGAATTGTGTAAACTGAGCAATCGTTATTATTATAGTTTAGCGCAATATAAAAAAATTCTAAATGAGAGAAATTTGGCTATAAAGAAGTGGAATACAAATATTGATATTATAGATGTGTATGATAAACA
>DHIM01000012.1:6243-6408 GCA_002403785.1 Clostridium sp. UBA4746 | reverse complement strand
ATTATAGATGTGTATGATAAACAACTTAGTGAATTTGGTGCAATCATAATAAAACATAGAATGAACTATATAGAGAAATTAAATAAAATAGGTAAAACAATACATATCAATATAACATCTAAAAGTGAAATAATTGAAATTAAATATTTAACTCCTATAAAGGAT
>DHIM01000012.1:5841-6042 GCA_002403785.1 Clostridium sp. UBA4746 | reverse complement strand
ACCTATAAAGGATTTAGATAATATACAAGAAAGCTTTTATTTGCTTTTATGTAAAAATAGAAAAAGAGACATAGAATCTAAAACAACATCAATAGGTCCACATAGAGATGATTTTTCTATAGAGCTTAACGGCACTGATGCTAGAATATTTGGATCTCAAGGGCAGCAGAGAACTTCTGTTTTAACCATTAAGTTTGGAGC
>DHIM01000012.1:0-5622 GCA_002403785.1 Clostridium sp. UBA4746 | reverse complement strand
GTTTTAACCATTAAGTTTGGAGCACTAGAAATTATAAAAGAACTAACTGGAGAGTACCCAGTACTGTTACTTGATGACGTTCTGTCTGAATTAGATACAAAAAGGCAAGAATATATATTAAATTCAATAAAAAATGTTCAAACATTAATTACATGCACTGGTGTTAATGATATAAGAAAATATTTAAATTCTGGAAGTAAAATATTTGAAGTTATGTCAGGTGAATTAAAAGAAATTACATAGGTTCAAATTAATAAAAATTATAAAGGAGGATATTATATGTTTTTACATTTAGGAGAAAATGTGGTAGTGCCTATAAAAGATATTATAGGTATATTTGATATAGAAACTACTATGTATAGTTCGGACACTATTCAATTTTTAAGAATGGCTGAAGAAGATGGTTTTGTAGAACGAATAACAAATAATATTGCTAAATCTTTTGTAATAGCTGAGGTAGATAAAAAAAGTAAAATATTTTTATCACCAATATCATCTTCAACTTTATGCAAGAGAACAGAAACTGTATATTATGAGCTTTAGAGTGAATTAGGAGGATATACATGGAAATAAATAATGTTTATGACGAGAGCCAAATACAAGTACTAGAAGGATTAGAAGCAGTAAGAAAAAGACCTGGTATGTATATAGGGAGTACTAGCACAAGAGGACTCCATCATTTAGTGTATGAAATAGTAGATAATAGTATAGATGAGGCTTTGGCAGGTTTCTGTAAAAACATTAACGTTTTTATACACGTAGACAACTCTATAACTGTTATAGATGATGGTCGTGGTATGCCTGTAGGAATACATCATAAAATGAAAATACCTACTGTAGAAGTTATAATGACAGTATTACATGCAGGTGGAAAATTTGGTGGTGGGGCCTATAAAGTATCCGGTGGTCTTCATGGTGTTGGATCGTCTGTAGTTAATGCTTTATCTAAAATTTGTGAAGTCGAAGTAAAAATAGATGGAAAAATATGGAAACAAACTTTTGCTAAAGGGAAAACTACCAGTACACTTGTAAATATAGGAACAACAGAGGAGCATGGAACAAAAGTCTTCTTCACTCCAGACCCAGAAATTTTTGAAGAAATTAATTTTGATTATGAAACATTGTGTCAAAGATTAAGAGAATTAGCTTTTTTAAATAAAGGTTTAAGAATAACGCTTACTGATGAGCGAGAAGATAAAAATCAAGAATTTTTGTATGAAGGAGGAATAAAATCCTTTGTAGATTATTTGAATAGAAATAAAGGAACAATCCACGAAACCATATACATGGAAGGAAGTAAGGATGATTATGTTGTTGAAATAGCACTTCAGTACAACGATACATACACAGAAAATATATTTTCTTTTGCTAATAATATAGATACTGTAGAAGGTGGAACACATCTAGTTGGTTTCAAGACGGCGTTAACAAGAGTCGTAAATGATTATGCTAAAAAATTTGGATTTTTAAAAGATAATGATAAAAATTTATCGGGAGAAGATGTTCGTGAAGGTCTTACAGCGGTTATATCTATAAAACTTACTGATCCTCAATTTGAAGGTCAAACAAAGACTAAACTTGGAAATAGTGAAGTAAGGGGTATAGTTGATAGCATAGTTGGTGAGGCAATCAGTAATGTTTTAGAAGAAGATCCTCAACTTGGTAAAAGTATAATAGATAAAGGATTAAATGCAGCAAGGGCAAGAGAAGCCGCAAAAAAAGCAAGAGAATTTACAAGACGTAAATCAATACTAGAAAGTACTACTCTTCCAGGAAAATTATCTGATTGTGCCTCAAAAGATCCTATGGAATGTGAGATATATCTAGTGGAGGGAGATTCAGCGGGTGGTTCAGCAAAACAAGGTAGAGATAGAAAATTCCAAGCTATCCTTCCGCTTAAAGGAAAAATAATGAATGTTGAAAAACAAAGAATTGATAAGATGCTAGCTTCGCTTGAAATTAGGGCTATGATAACTGCTTTTGGCGCTGGTATAGGTAAGGATTTTGATGTAAAAAAAATAAGGTACGATCGTATTATTATTATGACCGATGCAGACGTAGATGGAGCTCATATTAGGACCTTATTACTAACATTTTTTTATAGATACATGAAGGAATTAGTAGAAGGAGGACACGTATATGTAGCTCAACCTCCACTATTTAAGGTTTCTAAAGGCAAAAAAGAGCATTATGTATATACCGAAAAAGAGCTTGAAGAGACACTTGTGGAATTTGGTGGAAAAGATAATAACACTGATATACAAAGATACAAAGGTCTTGGGGAAATGAATCCAAACCAGCTTTGGGATACAACAATGAACCCTGAGGAGAGAATTCTGCTTCAGGTCCATGTAGAGGATGCAATGGCGGCAGATGAAATATTCACTATCCTTATGGGTGATAAAGTAGAACCTCGTCGTGAGTTTATACAAGAAAATGCTAAAAGTGTGCTTAACTTAGATATATAGTTTAATCATCTACTGTAAAGTAGATGCATTTATTTAGTAGATTGGCACTAAATTTGATTAATCAACTATTATTGAGGTTAATCAATTAAAGTATTGAGGTTAATCAATTAAAGTAGTTACCGTCATTCATGGAATATGGTGGAATTTTTTTCAGAGTGACATTAAAATATTTTGTTTAAAGAGGTGTAACATGATTAATAATCTTGGAAAAATTTTACCTATTGATATAAGATACGAAATGAAAAAATCTTATATAGATTACGCTATGAGTGTTATTGTAAGTCGTGCTCTTCCAGATGTACGTGATGGTCTTAAACCTGTTCATAGAAGAATATTATTTTCTATGCATGAACTGGGCTTAACACCAGAGAAAGGATATAGAAAGTGTGCAAGAATTGTAGGAGATGTTTTAGGTAAGTATCATCCACATGGAGATACTGCGGTATATGGTGCATTAGTTAGAATGGCTCAAGACTTCTCCCAAAGATGTACTTTGGTCGATGGTCATGGAAATTTTGGTTCTGTAGATGGTGATGGGGCAGCTGCAATGAGATATACAGAAGCTAAGATGAGTAAAATTACAACTCAGATGCTTCGCGATATTAATAAAGATACAGTAGATTTCATTCCTAACTTTGATGGAGAAGAAAAAGAACCATCAGTTTTGCCTTCAAGATTCCCTAATCTTTTAGTTAATGGATCAACAGGAATTGCAGTAGGCATGGCAACCAATATACCTCCACATAATTTAATAGAAGTTATAGACGGAGTGCTCATGGTTATTGAAGACTCAGAAGTTACTATAAGTGATTTAATGACAAAAATAAAAGGGCCAGATTTTCCTACAGGTGGAATTATTCTAGGAAGAGCGGGAATAAAAAGTGCTTATGAAACAGGTAGAGGAAGAATACTCGTAAGGGCTAAAACAGACATTGAAGAGAATAAAGGTAGAAATGCAATAATAGTAACGGAATTACCTTATCAAGTTAATAAAGCAAAACTTATAGAAGGTATTGCAGATTTAGTAAAAGATAAGAAAATAGATGGAATATCGGACTTAAGAGATGAATCAGATAGAGAAGGTATGAGAATTGTTATAGAACTAAAAAGAGATGCAACTCCTAATATCGTATTAAATAGGTTATTTAAACATACTAGGATGCAAGATACTTTTGGAGTAATAATGATAGCTCTTGTAAATAACGAACCTCAAACTTTAAATTTAAAACAAGTTCTAGTTTATTATTTAGAACATCAAAAGGATATAATAAGAAGAAGAACTCAATTTGATCTTGATAAAGCACTAGCAAGAGCTCATATTTTAGAAGGTCTTAAGATTGCTCTAGATCACATTGACGAAGTAATTCGTTTAATAAGAGCATCAAAAACCATTAGTGAAGCTAAAGAAAGTTTAATGAATTCATTTGATTTATCTGAAAAACAATCTACCGCGATTGTTGAGATGAGACTTGGTAGACTCACAGGTCTTGAAAGAGGTAAAATCGAAGACGAGTATAATGAATTAATAAAAACAGTAAATTATTTAAAAGGAATATTAGCAGATGAATTAGTATTATTAAACATAATTAAGGATGAGTTAATAGAGGTTAGAAATAAATATGGTGATACTAGAAGATCATCAATAGAGAAAAATCCATATAGCTTAGATGAGGAAGATTTGATTCAAGAGCAAGATATTGTAATAACTCTAACTCATGCAGGATATATAAAGAGGCTTCCAGCTGATACTTATAGTGCTCAAAGAAGAGGGGGTAGAGGTATACAGGGTGTTACTACAAAAGAAGATGATTTTGTAGAACATATCTTTATAACCACCACTCATAATAATATTTTATTCTTCACAAACAAAGGAAAATCATTTAAATTGAAAGCATATGAGATTCCAGAAGGTGGAAGAACAGCTAAAGGAACAAACTTAATAAACATTATACCTTTAGCTAATGATGAAAAGATTCAAGCAGTTATATCTCTTAAAGAGTTTGCTGAGGATAATTATCTTGTAATGGGAACAAAACATGGTTTAATTAAGAAAACATCACTTGATAAATATTCATCTATAAGAAAAAATGGTTTAAATGCAATAAATTTAAGAGAAGATGATGAACTAATTGGAGCTGCAATAACTAATGGAGATAGCGAAATGCTGTTTGTTACGAGAAATGGTTATTCTATTAGATTTAGTGAAAAAGATGTAAGACCTATGGGAAGAACTGCAACTGGAGTTAAGTCATTAACTTTAAGAGAAGAAGATATTGTAGTGTCTATGAACATTGTTACACCTGAAGAAGAACTTTTAGTTATAAGTGAAAATGGTTTTGGAAAGAGAACGTTAGTTTCTGAATATTCACTTCAACATAGAGGTGGTAAGGGAGTAATAACCTATAAGGTATCAGATAAAACAGGAAAACTTGTTGGTGCTAGAATAGTAAAAGATGGAGACGAAATGATACTTATAAACAGTAATGGTATTGTTATAAGATTAAGCGTAGCTGGAATATCAACTACAAGTAGGAATACTATGGGAGTAACTTTGATGAAGAATGGTGAAGGAGATAATATAGTTGCTATAGCTAAAATAAATTGTAGTGATGTAATTGTTACAGACGAAGATTCTAATCAAGAAGAAGTGAAACCTTTGCAGAATGAAGTAGATTCTGTTCAAGAAGATACTAAAGAAACTTCTGTTAATGAGGAATATAATTCAGAAACAGATGATGAGCCTAATGATAAATAATTTAATGAAATAAATTATAAAATAGAAGATTATAATATAAAAGTACTTATTTGAAATAACTTCAAATAAGTACTTTTTTTAATTTACAACAGAATATAACTAACCTAGTGTATCTTAAGCAGTAAATTAGAGGAAAATAAAGATAAGTAAAGAAATATTATCATAATCTATGGAGAGATAGAGTTATAGTTAATACAGTATCTAATAGATTTGATACAATACATCTTGTCGTTATGAATGAGTAACAACAGAGGTTTAATTTAAAAGTTAATTGTTTTTTAAAATTTAAATAATAATTTAAATAAATAGAAAATTATATTGACAATGTTAAAGTTAAACAGTAAAATAGTAGAGGTCGTCACATGATGACAAATGGAATTGGTCTTTGAAAATTAAACA
>DHIM01000207.1:3093-3776 GCA_002403785.1 Clostridium sp. UBA4746 | reverse complement strand
TAGAGGAGAGTGTTTATAATGAATAATTTAAAAAATGGTATATATATCCCTAATATAGAGGCTTGCTGGTTGTATAAGGCTAATCAAGAAACAGGTAATTATGAGGTTGATTATGAGTATCTAGATAAAATGCTCAATGGTAAATTAGATTATTCATATGAATTAGTAGAAAATGAAGAGTTAATTGAAGGTCTTGAAATAATAAAAATGGATGATGGTAAATTATATACACTGGATGTTATTAATGTAAAATATAGTAAAAAATATAAATCAACAGTTGATAATATTGTTGTAGAAATGACAACCAAACAATTAAAGGATTGGACTTATGTAAATGGATTCAAATTCAATGATAAGCTAATGAAAAATTGGAAAAGATCTTCAGGTAAAGCTAGAGTAGGAGAAAATCTATTTTGCTTAGATAGTATCAAAAATGTTATTGAATGGGGCAGAATGGGATTAAAATTTGAAGGTGATGTCCAAATTGCAGGAATTCGTGCATATGAGAGTTTGCCACTGTCGAGCATCATAGGATGCATTAGCATTAACCCTAGTCAGATTCTTGTCATAAATGATTATGTGAGTGAATTTGATTGGACTATGAGCAAAACATGGTTAGAAGATGGAGAACTACATACAAAGACTATGCCTACCAAAGAATCAAATAGTATCTGGGATGGTGA
>DHIM01000207.1:0-2894 GCA_002403785.1 Clostridium sp. UBA4746 | reverse complement strand
AGTATCTGGGATGGTGAAGGTCTTATGTCTAATAAAATATTTGAAGACAATAAAATTATTTCAGGTCGTGGGGTTGCCCTCTTAAGAAATCGGTTTATGAAATGTGCAGCGTTCTCAGTTTGCCTTGAAGAATATTATATGAAATATTGTGCAGACAATAAATTAGACTATGAAACATATGTAGTTGAAGATATGTATGGTAATGCAATTAAAGTTAAGGATATTATGTTGATTACTACTCCTAGTGCTATAAAACTTTATAAATACAATGATGAGGTATTAAAGATGGAAGGATATTCAGGTGATGGTGCATGGCTTCAATATTGGAAAGATAATTGTGGAGAGACATTTGGAGTATGTAAAACAGAAAAACCTTCACACATTGAAAATGGTACTAAGAATGTTTTGAGCTATCAGATGGTCAATACAATTCCATTTACCAAAGAACAATTAATAGAATTAGTTGAACCAGAAATTGAATACATTAATAAGTTAAAAAATGATTTAGATTTCTTTTTACAGGAAGTCAACCAAGATACAGAGGTAGAAATAGATTGTGCTGAAGACAATGAGAATGACCTAGAAATAGGAAGTAATATAGATGTCACAGGTGCTTTTGTAGAATTGGTTAAAAAGAATGAAGAGTTTCAAAATACACAGGTATTTAAGGATTATAGACGTAATTTCATCAATGCCTATATTGCAGAGGTAAGACAGGGTAAGATCAGAATTGAAGCTGATTACTGTGTAGCTTGTGGAAATGGTATGGAGCTTCTTAAAGCTACTGTAGGAGAATTTGATGGTACAAGTGAGCTAATAGATAATGAGTTATATTGCAGTAGGTTCGAGGATGGAGATAATGTTGTAGGATTTCGTAACCCCCACATAAATGTTTCAAATATTGGTGTCCAGGTTAACAAAGAGGTAAAAGATTTGAAGGATTACTTTAACTGTACTCCAAATATAGTATTTCTCAATTCCATAAATTATCCAATATTGAGTACCTACCAAGGGGAGGACTTTGATATAGACTGCAATCTTCTCACAAAGAATAAAATTATTGTTAAGGCTTGTGAGGACATTGATAAAGATGTAACTCCTATTCCAATTAATGCTATTGCAAATACAGGTAGTAATAATGCACCAATCACAGGCGAAAACATGAGTGATATTGATCATAAGATTGCTAAAAACTATATTGGTTATGTGATTAACCTTTCTCAGGAGATTAATTCTCTAATGTTCCACCTTAAATACAATAAATTGGCTTCAGATTCAGAGTTAAATGAATTGTATAAGAAGACATCAAGATTATCTAGTATGTCACAATGCGAGATCGACAAAGCTAAGAAACAATTTGAAGAACTTAATGTCCCTAAAGAATTAGAAAAAATGAAAAAGGGATTAAGGTTGGTTGATGATACAGATAGTAGAAGAATTAAACCTTACTTTTTCAAGTTTATTGGAGATACTGCTTCTAAGAAACAAAGAAACGCCACTAACAAAAATCATAGGAAAGAATTAGATCAACCTATAATCTTGAAGTATTGCATTGACAATGGAGTAGAAATTAAAGACTTAGACAAGAAGAATAAAGTCTTAGTTGGATTGCTGAAAGTCAATGATGATATCCAGAAGGAATGGGAAGACAAAATATACGATAGAGAAATGGATACTCCTATGAACTGGTTGCAGACAGAAATGGATAAAGTTAAGAATAGCAAAAAAGTAGGTACAGTGCAGGTTGTGCAGTTAGTTAAAAGGAATACTAATAAAGTTAATGCAGATGTAGTTAATTATATTGTTAAAATGATAAAGAATTTAGACACAAAAACAAAAGCATATAAATTAAATGCAGATTTATCATCTAAAGATAAATTACAGTTAATAAGATATGCTAAATCAGATGTATCTAAGAGCATAATGAACTTAAAATTAACTAAAGCAGATATATATGGAGTGCTTAGAAAAGCTCTTAATAGCGTTAAAAATAATGGCAAGGTGGATAAAAAGAGTGGAATCGAGTCATTATCATTAGAAATATTGTTTAAAACATATGGTACTGGACTATTAAACATGTTTTTAATAAAAAACTCAATGGTAAAACTAGCCTCAAAGTAGTACATATTGTGTGTTTGCCACGATTTGCCATTATGCTACAATAGGAGAGAGAGTAGACATTAAATCGAAATCTCTTCTACTTATTTTGTAAGTATACTAGTAAATTGTTAGTTGGAACAATGTAAAAAATACCAACGTAGAGGATAGGATTAATTTTCTATCCTTTTATCTTTTACGAATAAAGATACATAAACCACAATTATATCACATGACATTATATAATACAATAGAATATGAATACTTTTTGTAATTTTATTTTATCGAAATCAAATAAAGAAAGGTGAACACAATGGCAACAGAAACAAAAGTAATTGAATATGACAAAGAGAACTCTCAACTGCGTCAAGAATTAGAGGATTTCATTTCCAGTAGGGGAGTGATGCAAAAACATATCTCAAAAGTTATAAATTTATCTACTTGCTCAATCAGTTTGTTTTTGAGTAATCGAAGGATGCTTGTGCCTGAAAAGTTAGAATTAATACGGGCATATATTTTAAAATTCAAGTAGAACAGTTATAAATAATAATATCACACAAATAGTATTAATACAATAAAAATGCTAGAAATAGCTTTTGATAATTTTCCCAATTTGATTGGGTTCATTCATTATTCTTCCTCCTTAATCGGAGTGTCATTATTAATTTATTGGCACTCTACTTTTTATGCTTAAAACGACCTCTTAGAGAGGTGCAATATATTATAGTGTCAGTTTGTGTCAGTAAACTTTTTAAACAGCTCAGAGCATATTTTTAGATTCTAGGATCAGCCTATAG
>DHIM01000131.1:28057-42881 GCA_002403785.1 Clostridium sp. UBA4746 | reverse complement strand
GAAATAAAATTTTAAAATTTTATTTCTTTTTTACACTATTAATAAAATTAATTATCCTTATTTCCAGAAATAATGAAAACTATTAACTCTTAGAATAATATTAAATATTTAGGCACATTCATAAAACCAACATGAAACTAAATTGTTATCTATTTGAATGTGCTTAGTATAAATTCCTTATATATAATTACTCGTTAGAAATATCCATACCATAAAATATTTCTTCCATCTCTTTTTGTAATTTTTTTATGATTTCAGCTTTTTCATCAACGCTTAAATTTTCTTGCTTAATTTCGAACAAATAATTATCAAGCTCAAGATAATTTAATTTCATTTTTGTATGAAATATACTAGATTGATATATATTCATGTCAATTAAGCTGTATCTCTTTATAGTTTCTTTAGCAATATAATTTTGTATAGAATTAATTTCATGATCTATAAAATGCTTTTTACCATCCATATCCCTAGTAAAACCGCGAACCCTATAATCTATAGTAATAATATCCGAATCAAAGCTATCTATTAAGTAATTTAGAGCTTTTAACGGTGATATAGTACCACAAGTGGCTACATCTATATCTACTCTAAAAGTGCTTATATCATTTTGAGGATGGCTTTCAGGATAGGTATGCACTGTTACATGGCTTTTATCTAAATGCGCCACAATATTCTCCCGAATTGGGGTTAAAATACCTCTATTACAGGAAGGATCTACAACATATAGTGGTATTTCCTCTTCTGAAATAAGCAATGTTACACTTGCTCCTTGAGGATCATAGTCCTGCTTCGCAACATTTAGTACGCTAGCACCTATCATTTCAGTAACATTTGTAAGGATTTTTGTTAGCCTCTCAGCATTATATTGTTCATCAATATATTCTATATATTTCTCTTGATCTTCTTTTGTTTTTGTATAGCAAATATCATAAATATTAAAACTTAATGACTTTGTCAAATTGTTAAATCCATATAGCTTTAATTTATTTTTGTCATTTTTAGCCAAATTTATTCCCCATTTCTACTAGACTTCTTCTAAAAAATCACATAACTTATGATTCATTGTCAAGACATGAATTTATTGTCCATACCTATTCTATATAATAATTTGCTTGAAGTATATACTTTTTAACATTATAATTATTTATAGTAGTAACATATATTCTTTTATGTTATTATCCTATTCACTTTATAACATGGATATGAATATAATTTAATATACTGTTTATATCTTTCCATAAATGTAAATTATTAGAATTGGAGGTATTAATGCAATGGTTAAAAAATTAAAAGTCGGATTATTAGGTGGAACTGGTTTCGTTGGTCAACGTCTTGTTACACTACTTGAAAATCACCCTTATTTTGAAATAGCTGTTATTGCTGCTAGTAAGAACTCTGTGGGTAAAACTTATTATGAGGCAGTAAATAATAGATGGAAATTAGACGTACCTATGCCTGAGTGCGTTAAAAACATAGTCTTAAAAAACATCAATGAAGTAGATGTAATAAGCAGTCAGGTAGATTTCGTCTTCTGCGCTGTAAATATGCCTGCGGATGAAATAAGAGAAATTGAGGAAAGATATGCAAAAGCTGAAACTCCTGTAGTTTCAAATAACTCTGCAAATCGAAGTACTCCCGATGTTCCAATGGTCATACCCGAAATAAATGCTGACCATTTTGAACTAATAAACGTTCAACGTAAGCGTTTAGGCACTAAAAGAGGCTTTATAGTGGTAAAACCTAACTGTTCAATTCAAAGTTATGTTCCTGCTATAAGTCCACTTATGGAATATAAACCCACAAAGATACTAGTTTGCACATATCAAGCTATATCCGGCTCTGGAAAAATATTCTCAGACTGGCCAGAAATTGTTGATAATGTTATACCATATATAGGTGGGGAAGAAGAGAAGAGTGAACAGGAACCCCTAAAAATATGGGGTCATATTGAGAATGATAAGATTGTTAACGCTGAGGAACCTATAATCTCAACTCAGTGCATTCGTGTTCCTGTGGCAGATGGTCATTTAGCTGCAGTGTTTGTTTCCTTTGAAAATAAGCCATCAAAAGAAACTATTTTAAAGCTTTGGGCTGAATATCAAGGAAAACCACAACTTTTAGATCTTCCAAATGCCCCTAAACAGTTTTTAACATACTTTGAGGAAAATGATAGACCTCAAACAAGGCTCGATCGAAATATTGAAAAGGGTATGGGAATATCAATTGGACGACTTCGCGAGGATAAATTATTTGATTACAAGTTTGTCTGTTTGTCACACAATACTTTACGAGGAGCCGCCGGTGGTGCAGTGCTTTCTGCTGAACTTTTAATGAAAGAAGGCTTTTTAACATCTAAATAAAATAAAAAAGTATATATTAATATTAATGCATTCACATCGCTAAGAACTACTAATTTTATTTTTAATTAATCTGTTAAAAATAAAATAAGAAGTTCTAAAGCTTGTTCAAATGCATTATACGTAATATATACTTTTTTTACACATAAAAATTAGAATCTTACGAATAGGAAGTTCTCTGGACATGTAACAATTATTAATTATTATGTATTATTGTTTTTTCCCACTTACAACAAATATAGGATTATTTGCTATTAACATATAACTCTGTCCCTTTGTCTTGCTTACTTGAACTTGGACACATTCTACCTCATAATTTAATTCTTTTAGAGTTTCCATAGCCTTGTACACGTTATTTATAGTTATAAAATTTAAAACAATATTCTTGTTCTTCTTAAGTTTACTGCCATAACATCTAATAATATCGTCTATATTTCCACCACTTCCACCTACAAATATAGCATCAAATTCATCTACTATACTACCTTCTATCTCCATGGCTTCGGCTTTTATTATTTCAATGTTATCAACTTTAAATTTTTCTTTATTCTGTTTTATAACTTCTAGTGCCTCTTCATCTTTTTCTATAGCTATAACTTTACCCTTACTACAGATCTTCGCCATCTGTATACTTACTGATCCTGTACCCGCACCAATATCTAATACCCTATAATTCCCTTCAAGCTCTAACTTTACTACACTTAAAATTCTTACCTCTTCCTTTGTCATGGGGCATTTGCCCCGTATAAATTCATTATCCTTAATAAATTTCATAACCTACACCTCCTGTTTTATTCTGATTCTTAACAATCTCAAGTGGAAATCAGCTTTATAAAAAAACAGCATATAAGAAATTATTATAGTAAAACGTTCATTAACAGTCTATATATACTATCTTTCACTTCATAACCGTAGGCTCATTGCTACTTATACTACTAAATATGTTTATGCTCATATATTTTACTTTTAAAAATCTTTAAAGGCGATAGATCCTGATTAGAATTAAAAACAATGTTCAGTTTATGAAAACAAACTCTTTTTCTTGTAGGATGCTAACAAAAGTATATATCGCGTAAAATGCGTTTGAGAAAGCCTTAGTAATTCTTGATTTATTAATTTGCAGATGAGTTAAGAAAAACACATGTTCGAGCGATAGCGAGTTTGTGTTTTTTAGCAAATGTAAATATAATAAATTTTAGAATTACTTGGCAAAGTGAACGCATCTCTAGTGATATATACTTTTGTTAAGCACACTATACGAGAAAATTATTACTTCATTTTTGCATTACTATTAACTTGTCACTTATACTGTGAAACTCCTAAATGCATCTAAGAATTTTTCAATATCCTTTTCGGTATGTTTAGTACATAAAAAAATTGCTTCAAACTGAGAAGGCGCAATATTTATTCCACTTTTTATCATGTGTTCAAAATATCTTGAAAATAACTTAGCATCACAAGTTTTGGCATCATCGAAATTTTTAACTTCTTTATTCTTAGTAAAAAAAGCTGTAATCATTGAGCCGCATCTATTAACTACCATAGGTATCCCTTTTTCTTTTGCAATCTCAAGTAGTCCCTTTTGAAGTTTTTCTGAAAGCATCTCCATGGTCACATATACGCTTGGGTTATCATAAAGCTTAGTTAAGGTTTCATAACCTGCTGCCATTACCACTGGATTACCCGACATAGTACCTGCTTGATAAACTGGTCCAATAGGCGATAACAACTCCATTATCTCTCTTTTTCCACCAAAAGCTCCACACGGAAGTCCACCACCTATGATTTTTGCATATGTAATTAAATCTGGAGCTACTTTATAAACACTTTGTGCTCCTTTATATGCTACTCTAAATCCACTCATTACTTCGTCAAAAATAAGTAAACTATTATATTTATCACATAATTTTCTAAGCCCCAATAAAAATTCTTTCTCAGCTGGTATAACTCCCATATTTCCTGCTACTGGTTCAATAATTATGCAAGCAATATCATCGCCATATTTTTCAAATAGTGTTTTTACACTGTTTATATCATTATAATTTGCAATTAATGTATTAATAATGCTTTCTTTTGGAACCCCTGCAGATCCAGCGATGCCTGCAGTCATTACTCCTGAACCTGCCTCAACTAAAAAGCTTTCAAAATGTCCATGGTAACAACCCGCAAATTTTATTATTTTATTCTTGCAGGTGTACCCTCTTGCAAGCTTAACTGCACTCATTGTAGCTTCTGTACCTGAGTTAACCATTCTAACCATATCTACATTATCTACAGTTGTGCAGATATGCTTTGCTACTTTTAACTCTATTTCTGTAGATGCACCAAATGCAATTGCACTTGCACAAGTGTTTTGTATAGTTTTTACTACATCATCATCACAATGCCCAAGTAGCATGGGTCCCCATGCACATACAAAATCTATGTACTTATTTCCATCTTCATCATAAATATACGCACCTTTGCCGCTTTTAATAATTGGAGGAGTTACAGATACATCTTTAAAAGCTCTAACTGGGCTATTAACACCACCAGGCATATATTGCTTTGATTCATTAAATATGTCTAAGTTTCTCATAGTAGTTTCCTCTTTTCTAAAATTTGATTTATACATTTGTTATATTTAAAAAATAAAATTAATATAAATTGTAATCTCCTATCTACTCTCTAATCCACCTACATAAATCAAGTGCATAATAAGTAATTATCATATCCGCACCCGCTCTTTTCATAGAAATATGCATTTCCATAGCTATAGCTTTCTCATCAATTAAACCCTGTTTTGCAGCTGCTTTTACCATAGCAAATTCCCCACTAACGCTATAAGCGGCTACTGGAACATCATGTCTATCTCTAGCCCATCTTATTACATCTAAATATGATAGTGCAGGTTTTACCATTATGATATCTGCGCCTTCATCAATATCAGAATCTATTTCTCTCATAGCTTCTCTAATATTTGCAGGATCCATTTGATAAGTTTTTCTATCCCCAAACTGTGGAGTCGAATTTGCTGCTTCTCTAAAGGGACCATAAAACGCTGAGGAGTATTTGGCACTATAGGCCATTATTGATATATCTTTAAAGCCATTATCATCTAAAATTGCTCTTATTGCAGAAACATGTCCATCCATCATGTCAGACGGTGCTATCATGTCAGCTCCAGCACGAGCATGAGATAGAGCAATTTCTGCTATATATTTTAAGCTCTTATCGTTATCAACCTTTGAACCTTCAAGTATCCCACAGTGTCCATGACTTGTATATTGACACATACATACATCTGTTATTATGAATAAATCTTTTGATATCTCCCGAGTCTTTTTAACTGCTCTTTGAACAATACCATCATTATCGTAAGCCCCACAACCAACTTCATCTTTATGATCTGGTAATCCAAATAATATTACTCCACGTAATCCCACTTCTTCAACTTCTTCAATAACCTCATGAAGTCTATCTAATGAAAAATGATAATTCCCTGGCATTGAAGATATCTCTTCCTTGATATTTTCACCTTCTACTACAAAAATAGGAAATATAAAGTCTGATGATGTCAATATTGTTTCTTGTACTAAATCTCTTATATTTCTTGTTTCTCTTAATCTTCTATTTCTTTTGAACATAGTTATCCACTCCTAGTTAAATAAATTTTAATATTATCCACATTTTATTATTAAATTATCACCTAATTGTTATTAATAATCCACTAAAGTGCTATTACAATTGTAAAAGTTTTTTAATTATTCCCTCAGCACTATAAACATCGCATATAATAGATTCTATACCTTGATTTAGTAGTGCCTTTGCAGTTATCGGGCCTATAGCAAGTGCTATTTTTGATTTTATATTTTCAAGACCTACCATTGTTATCATATTTTTAACGGTAGTTGGTGAAGTAAATACTATAAGATCTACATCTTTTATCTCACTCTCAGATCTCAATTTGCCACATATTGTTTCATAGGTAAAAACTTCATCAACATAACATCCACTATTTCTTAATTCTTCTACCAAATAAGGTCTTGCATCTTTTGACCTAGGTACTAGAACTTTGTCGTTCCCTTTTATATAGGTTTTCATTTTATCAAATAAACTCTCCGCAACAAAATGGTCAGCTATTACGCTTGGCACAATTCCTCTATTTTTAAGAGCCTTCGCAGTAGCTGGCCCTATAGCTGCAAATTTAGCCTTAAGTTTCCTTATATCAAATTCAATATCTTTTAAGTAATCAAATAAGAAATTTACTCCATTTACACTTGTTAGAGCTATAAAGTCATAATCTTTAAGCTTTTCTCTGCATGTCTCTAAGTTATAAGAAGTATTCTTAAATCCAATGGAATTAATCTCTAGTACTTCTGCGCCTAAATCTATCAATTTCTCACGAAGATCCTTTGATTGCTCCTTTGAACGAGTTATACATATATTCTTACCAAATAAAGGCTTTTTCTCATACCAATTGAATTGTTCATTAAATTTGACCACTTCTCCCACAACAATAATGCAAGGTGATGATATCTGTGATTCCTTAACTTTAACTAAAATGTTTTGCAGCGTCCCCACTACTTTCTTTTGTTTTGATGTAGTTCCCTTCATTATAACTGCGCAGAGAGTATCTCTGCTTTTCCCATTAGAAATGAGATTTTCTGCAATCTTTTCTATGTTTTTAAATCCCATCATAAATACCAATGTTCCATCAAGTCTCGCTACTGCATTCCAATCTATATTAAGCTTTTCCGCACTCATTGCGGTAAATATGTGAAAACTTTGAGCTATACCTCTGTGAGTTATAGGTACCCCTGCATAATTTAGTACCGCTATTGGAGACGTTATTCCAGGTATAACTTCAAATTCGATATTTTCATCTATAAGAGCTATTGCTTCCTCGCCACCTCGTCCAAATACAAAGGGATCCCCACCCTTAATTCGTCCAACTACATGATCCTTTTTAGCTAAATTTACTAACATATCATTTATTTCTTGTTGCGTTTTATAATGGCATCCTGGCTCTTTTCCACAATAGTATATTATACATTCATCTTTTAAGTATTTAAGTACACTCGTACTCGCGAGCCTATCATACATAACCGCTGTACATTTTCCGAGCATTCTTATGGCTTTTAGGGTTATTAGTTCTGCGTCTCCTGGACCAACTCCCATTAAATAAACCTTTCCCATTGGTATCCCCCTCTAGCTTTTATTCTACTTAATTGTTTTCTAATATTATTTTTGCGAGATCCGAACCTAGCTTTATATAGCTATTTTTATCTCCTGATAATTGTTTTTTAACTATTTCACCCTCAACTCTATACACTCCAAGCATGTGCATAACTTCTCCATCAAGATAGGCATAAGCGCCTATACAATCATGGCAATCTCCATTAAGAGTCGCCATGAAACTTCTTTCTGCATCTACGCAAATTCTAGCATCGTAGCAATCTAGTCCTTTAATAATAGATACCAGTGCATGACCTTTAATCATCTCTATTCCAAGCGCTCCTTGGGCTATTGCTGGTACAATCTCCATTGGATCAAAATAGTTAGTAATTATATTTTCCATATTTAGCCTTTTAAGCCCTGCTGCCGCGAGTATTATGCCGTCTAGATTTTCCGTTTCTATTTTTGCTATTCTAGTATGTACATTACCCCTTATAGGTACAATTTCTACATCCGGTCTTAATATTTTAACTTGAGTACCTCGTCTTATACTACTAGTACCTATCTTTGCACCCTCAGGCAAATCGTAGAAGCTAATGTCATTAAAGGCTACAAATGCGTCTCTAACATCTTCTCTAACTGGAATGGCCACTATTTCGAACTCCTCTGGTACATCATAGGGTACATCTTTCATGCTGTGAACTGCCATGTCAACTTTTTTCTCTAGCATCGCATGCTCTATTTCTTTTACAAAAAGACCTTTACCCCCTATCTTATCTAAAGTAACATTTAAGATTTTATCTCCCTTAGTCTCGATAAGTACCTTTTCACATTCAAGATTAAATTTTTCTTTAATCATATCTACAATTGTATTTGCTTGTACTTGTGCAAGCTCACTTTTTCTAGTCCCTATATTAATTTTCAAAGTTCACCCTCCATTCCTTTACTTATTAAAAATTATTAACTCCATAAAACATTTCTAATATTACATCTTGTGCTCCCAAAGCATAAAAAAAGTAAAAATCTTCACTACAAACAAAATTCATAATTTCTTTTTTTTCAGATTTTTTCATTACCATCTTTCTTATACTAAAAGTATAATCTATGAAATCTGTATATTCACCTATTTTATTTTCAATAATTCTAGACATAAAAACTGCTGTTTTAGGGCTACTATTTTTAGTATGTAATGCGAATTTCATGTTAGGTGTATCATTTTGAACTGGTGTTACAAATAACCCTTGTTTATAATCCTCGCAGTGTACATATAACTTACACCTACTATCGCAGTATTTTTTTATACTTTCATTTATCGCTTTATTATCTGTAGCAATTATTACAATATGATTTTTGTCCACATAACTTTCATCATATTCATCCTTTATTAACTTTATGTTACAAAGATCCTTTAATTCAGCAAATTCTTTGCAAAATTCTTTTGACACTACTGTAATATTGCAACCTTCCCTTGAAAAGGTTCTACATTTTATAAAAGCGGCTTCGCCCCCACCAACTACAAGTACATTAATCTTATTAGCTAAAAGTGAAATCATAGTATAATTTATATCTGAAAAATCCTGCTTATTATGTCCTCGCATTGTTTAGACCTCCCCTTCAAATGTTCCTCCTTTAAAACAACTATTGCTCTGTTTACATAGGCATTTGAAGTACTCCTCAAAAGTAACTCTGCTAATTCCTCATTATCCTTAGTCTCTTTCTTATGCTTAAAAGTCGCAAGTCTTTCTTTATAAACATTATCACCATTATGTCTTATCTTTTGTATAAAAGGAGTTAACTCTTCTATAGTTTTCCAATCTATATATTCTTTTATAGCTTTATCAACAATGTGTCTATTATCTTTCATTGATGCTAGGCGTCTCTTATAGTTTGCATCATGTATGCCCACTAACATATCTATATCGTACACTTCATATAAGTGGTTTTCACTTACTATTTCTTCTATGTCCCTTGGTACAGCTAAATCAAATAATAATAATTTCTTATTAGGTAATTCATCTAAGTGAACTACAGTATGAGGCGCAGTTGTACAAGATATAACACAATCCACCTTTTCGTAATATTTTATTAAATCATTAAAAGGTATTATTTTCACTCTCGTGTCTTCTATATTAACCTTTTGAGCATCTCTAACCGCAATATATAGTACGTCTATTTTCGCTTCTAGTATATATTTTGATGTTAATTCTCCTACCTCACCATATCCTAAAATCATAAAGTTCTTATGTCCCGTCTCTATAGCTTTTTTAACTACCATAGAAGATGAAGAAACTGGTATTTCACTTATTTTAGATTTAGTCCTAAAATGCTTACCACAGGCTATAGCATTCTCAAAAAGTCTCTGGAGCTCCTTTTTACTTGATTTTAAACCTTTAGTGACTTCATAGGCATCCCTAACTTGCCCTAAAATTTGGTCTTCCCCAATTAATAATGAATCAAACCCACAAACTACTTCCATTATGTGTTGTATAGCTTTGTCTCCCTTATAATTAACTACACATTTCATTAAATTTTCATCCCAGTTTAGAGCCTTAAAAATTTTTATTATAATATTCTCATCCATAGACTTAAAATATATTTCTGTCCTGTTGCAGGTACTTAAAATAACCGCCTCTTCACAAATGTTTAAAAGAGCCTCTAAATACTTTTCTTGCCGTTTTGGTATAATTGAAAGTTTTTCTCTGATTTCTATTTTCACATCATGTTTTAGTCCTATAAGTTGTATCATTATATCATCTCCAAAAGTACTTAACTATTACGTATATTATTACTAAATATAGCAATGACCCATACATTAGTTTTATTGTATCTATTATATGTTCTTTCCCTAACTCTTTTATTTTATTTCCTATAGTTGGTTTATACATTTTTTCTCCAAAATATACATTTGTACCACCTAGCTGAACTTTCATAGCTCCCGCAACTGCACCTTCTGGGTAAGCACAATTAGGGCTTTTATGATTTTTTCTATCTCTTATCATTACCTTCATACTCTCGGCAATATTTCCATGAACTATTGGCGCTGCCAGACAAATTAGAAAACCTGTTATTCTTGCAGGCACAAAATTAAATACGTCATCCGTTTTTGCTGGAAAAAATCCAATATATTTATATTTTTTATTCATATATCCAAGCATTGAATCCATGGTATTTATACCCTTGTACATCATAGCTAAAGGCGCACCTCCTAGTATTGCATAAAGAATAGGAGCTATAACGCCATCTGCTGTATTTTCTGCAACAGTCTCCACATCCGCTCTTACTATTTCATATTCACTAAGATCTTTTGTATCTCTGCCTACAATGTACGATAATTTAACCCTAGCATCATAAATATCATTTTTAACTAATGAATCATAGACCTTAATGCCCTCCGTGTGAAGACACTTCGTTGCTATTGTTGTCCAAATTAATATAATATTTATAATATGGTATAACCAAAAAAAATTATTACAAACTTTTAAAATTATAAATGGCGCTAAAAAACTAGAAAAGGCTACCACAATTACAATAACTCCTCCAAAAGCTTTTAGTTGTCTGTCTGTTTTACATAACTTTCTTCCCATCTTATCCAATTTGGATATAAGTCTTCCTATATATATAACTGGATGTTTAAACCAATATGGATCTCCAATTAACAAATCCAAGATAATTGCGAGTAACAGATCCATTATATTCATAGCACTTAGTATTTTCATTTTAATTCCTCACTATTTTATACTTTTATAATATTGTTATTTACTATTCACTAATTAGTTATTAACTGTCCCTATGTTTTCCTATTCCTAAGACTTTATAAATAACATCCATATCTATGTTATCTCTCACAATGCCCGCTAGCTTGTCTATCTCTTTTTCTCTTAAGCATTCATAGACCTTAGATTTTTTAGGGTCCAAACCTTTTTTTATTCTTAACTTATTAACCATGTGTTCTCTAAACTCTACTCCATCAAAAATTCCATGAATATATGTACCCATGATATTTCCCCTTGTGTTAATTGCTCCGTCAAACACGGAATTATGTTCACCTTCCAATGAAGATTGCTCCCCACCTCTATTGTATATTTCAAAAAGTGGTTTTGCTTTATGTCCATAGTTACAAATTCCCATATGTATTTCATAACCATAAGCTTCAATACCCATTTTAATGCTATGGGCCTTTACTCTTGTAGTTATTTTCTCATCAACAAACACTGTATCTATGTCTAAAAGCTTCATGCCTTCTGTCTCTTGTGAACTTCCCTCTATACCACTAGGGTCTTTTAAACTATTCCCTAGCATTTGATACCCTCCACAAATACCTAATATGTTACCTTCTATACTATACTCCTTTATTGCTTTTATAATTCCTAAGTCTTTCAAAGTAATTAAATCATCAATAGTATTTTTAGTTCCCGGTATTATGAGTAAATCTGGATTACCCAATTCTTCTTTAGTTGTAACAAATCTAACTGATACATCTTCTTCACCCTTTAAAGCATCTAAATCTGTAAAATTAGATATATGAGGTAGTTTTATTACAGCAACATCTATAAGTGCAGTAATTTTTTTATTAAATTCTACTGCGCCATCCTCATCTTCTAAATCTAGTCTAAAGTAAGGAACTACTCCAACGCATGGAATATGTATAATGTCCTCTAGCATTGTAAGTCCCGGCTTTAGTATCTCTAGATCTCCTCTAAATTTATTTATAATAGTGGCCTTAACTCTTTTTTTCTCAACCTCACTTAGTAAAAGCATAGTCCCCGCAAGTGACGCAAATACTCCACCCTTATCTATATCTCCTACAAGTATTACAGGTGCATCTATAAGTTCTGCCATCCCCATATTAACTATATCTCTATCTCTTAGATTAATTTCTGCAGGACTACCTGCACCTTCCATAACTATAATATCAAATTGCTTTTCTAATTCTTCAAACTGAATTTTTAACATATCTCTAAATTCCAGTTTCATATTATGATATTCCATAGCTGTACTATTACCAAAAACTTTTCCGTTAACGATAATTTGGCACTTTTTATCTGATGTAGGTTTTAATAAAATTGGGTTCATAAATACTTGTGGCTCAATCCCTGCGGCATATGCCTGGAGTACCTGTGCACGTCCCATTTCTTTTCCATCCAATGTGATATAAGAATTAAGTGACATATTCTGTGACTTAAAAGGGCAAACAGAAAACCCATCTTGTCTAAAAATTCTACATAGTGCTGTAACTATTATACTTTTTCCTACAGATGAGGCAGTCCCTTGAACCATAATTTTAGCCATCACTCTTTCTCCTTTCTCATCCCTGTATGATATATTGGTGCAAAATAAAAAACAGCAAGCTTTCACACCTGCTGTTATGTGCAAAATTCTTTTGCACTAACTTAAATTCTACAAGTTCTTTCCCGCCGAAAGCTTAATATTATTGATTTAGGCAGGTCTCCTGGCTCTTAATTTGCTCTCCCATTTCCACTACCATTTACATGTAGTTTTAAAAAAAGGTTCGTAATCAATTACAGTAGCGGGGGCTGCTGTGGACTTACACCACATTCCCTTTTCACCTTACTAAACCGCTACTCAGGTAGCTGAAGCTACTTAAGTAGATGCTTAATAATAGGCACCTAAAAACATCTATTTATTTTTCTATCTATATGTTTGAATAAAATTAAATTCATTTTAATATCTAATGTTTTATATATTTCTACAGAATAAGTTTATAACATTACTTTAATTATGTCAATGGATAAGAATTTCAAATAATTAAGTTGAAATCAAGGCAAATTTGTATTGATTTTCTATATTAATTTAGCCTGTAAAAACATAGCTTCTTTCCC
This sequence comes from Clostridium sp. UBA4746, assembly GCA_002403785.1. GTDB lineage: Bacteria > Bacillota > Clostridia > Clostridiales > Clostridiaceae > Clostridium_AD. Next base: position 29,527 of record DHIM01000131.1, on the reverse strand, counting down.
GATTTTTGTGAATTTAGCTTCATATTCAGTAACTACATTGTCTTTAAAATCACTATTGTGCAAATCATAGGTTAAAAACAATATTTCAAAACCGCACTCTTTAAAATATTCTATTGAGTTCTCAAATAACTCAAAATCATCTGTTTTAAACCACACAGATGCTCCCTGCTTTAAGAATTTCTTATAGTTTGTTAAAAACTTAGTGTGAGTTAATCTTCTTTTATTATGCCTTTCTTTTGGCCATGGATTACAGAAATTTATATAGATTCTACTTATCTCATCTTGCGAAAACACATCATCAATAAGCATAATGTTTAAAGGCATAAGACGCACATTGATATTTTCTTCACCTTTAATTTCTCTTACTTCTATAACTTTTCTAAGAGCAAATACTAATACCTCATCTTTTAAATCTATGCCTATAAAATTAATATTAGGATTTTGCCTAGATTTTTCTGATATGAATTTACCTTTACCACAACCTAGTTCTAAATGTATTTCATTATTATTTTTAAATTCTTCACTCCAATTTCCTTTATAAGCATATTGGTCTGTAATTACAATATGACTAGCTTCCATTTCTGGCCTAGCCCAATATTTTTTTCTTAGGCGCATATATCTTTCTCCTTATATTCTAAATAAAAAAATTACTATATAATTTTTCTTAAGCTAAATTAACTTTACAATAGTCCTGCAATATTTAAAAAATTATTAAATAACCATGACGCTGGTGCTTGCACAAGATAAGTAAAAACTGATTGCTGACCAGGTAATATAGGTAATATTAACACCATAAATATTAAGAATTGATATCTATAAATTGAATCTGATAATTCATTAAAAAACTTTGGAAACAAATCTCTAACTATATGAAATCCATCAAACCCTGGTATTGGAACCAAATTAAGAAAAAACAACATACAATTTATTGATCCTGTGAATTGTACTATCATCATAATAATGTTATATAATTGACCCTGAGTGGAAGAAAATTTCCAGAGTAATACTGTAAAAACAGCAAATACAAAACCCAAAATCAAATTTGCAAGTGGTCCTGCAAATGAAACCTTTAAATCATCCTTATAATAATTTTTATATGCGCTCGGATTTGTCTGAACAGGTTTTGCCCAACCGAATCCCACAGCTAAAATTAAAATAAATCCCATTAAATCTATATGGGCAATTGGATTGAGCGTAAGTCTTCCTTGAAATCTTGGAGTTTTATCTCCTAACCTATCTGCAGTGATTGCATGTGCATACTCATGAAAAGTGAATGCTACCAAAATTGCTGGTATCATTAAAACTTTATATAATATTTGTTGTGTGTCCAAATTTGTTCCTCCTCATATTGTTATCTATCTTGGTAATACATCATTAGCCTCTTATTATTACGAATATCTAATATACCTATTATAACAAAGTTTATTGATATTTTAAATTTAATATTCTTAAAACAAAAGATTATATTAC
>DHIM01000131.1:27024-27872 GCA_002403785.1 Clostridium sp. UBA4746 | reverse complement strand
AAAGATTATATTACTGTAACTGTATTTTTTCTTCTGATAGTATATTAATTATTAAATTTGCTTGTTTAAAACATCTAATCTTTAATAAGTAAAAACTATACCAAACGGCATAGTTTTTACTTAATTGAATGTGCCTAATTACTTAAAAGGAACAAAAGATACTTTATTGTTTGCTCTGGATACTATTCCTTTAGTATACAATTGAGATAATTTTCCTACATAACTAGTTTGTTTTCCAGAACTAATTTCTGTTAGTACACCTTTCATTGCATCGTTTTGATATATTTTACCACTAGAGGAAACGAATAAGTCACCCTTTCCAACTGGCTTTTCCAAATTAAGCACTTTCCATTGTTCTGTGTTTTCTGATGTTTTACCGTAATAAACCTTGCTGACCAAATTATTTTTTAATTCTCCAACATATACATTATCATCATTATCAGTACCAATTAACGTAAGTTTTTCTACACCATTAATACTTATAGGTGCCTGACGACCCGCAATATATATTTTATTATAGATTAATCCTTCATACACCAACTTATCCTCATGACGAACTAATGCGATATTGCTCACAAAATTAGGTATTGTATTAATTTTTGTAATATCACCCATTCTATCAATTCTATATATGTTGCTTTTTTTGCCATTATTTGAAACATTCACATAAGTAACTCCTGTTAATGTTGATAATTGAATATCTTCAACTTCAGGTTTTGAACCACCCCAAGCTAAATCTTTTACCTTCACCTTTTCTCCCTTTAATACATCGTAAGAATATAATACTAAGTTACTAGAGTCATCATCACTTTTTTTCTCTATTAAAAGCATTCTATTTCTATCTGGAA
>DHIM01000131.1:9238-26882 GCA_002403785.1 Clostridium sp. UBA4746 | reverse complement strand
AAGCATTCTATTTCTATCTGGAAGCCATTCTGCAAAAGATATTTTAGATCCATCTTCCGCATCTATGGTTTTAATTTTTCCATCCCTACAATTAACAATTTTTAATTTTTCATCTTCATTATAAGATAAATACTTAGCATCATAGGACACTAGTATTTTTTCAGCATTTGATGGTACTTTAATGTCTACATTTTTTAATTTACTATTTTTGTCTTCAACAACCTTTTTCGTAACCACTTTTGAATCCGTAGCCAAAAAATAATGATCTAAATAAAAGAGACCTAAACATTGCAGCGATAAAGATACTACTATCCATATACCTATTCTTTTCATCCATTTCATAATACTTTCTCCTTTAATTTAAAATATCTAAGCTAAGATTTTATTTCCTGCTCTCTACATATATAATTGAAGGTACAGATCTTTCTCCCAAGCTGTCACATGGGTTGTTTATAATTTCATCATCATAAAACAACGTAGAAGAAGAACCTCCATCTAAGTTCGTTGCATTATAAGCTCCATAATCATACAATACATCTTGTACCTCTCTTAAAGTAGCTCCTATACTATTTACCTTTCTACCATCAATAACTAGTAATATAATTGCTCCATCTTTCCTCTGCGCTATAGCTGTTCTAGGTGCTATACCCCAACCACCATCGCCCTTAGTTATAGTTTTCTTTCCATCAACTATCATGGCTGGCCCAAACGATACTGCTTCTGTTACTCCAGTATTTTTCATTTCCTTAATGCTATGAGCACCAACTAGTAACTTACCAGCTTTAGTTAATGCTACAACTTGTCTTTTCTCATTTTCATTATTTATACCATCATAAACAATTTTCCCCTTAGACATTATAACTCCTGCTGGGTTAGCTCCCGTTCCTGTCCATTTTGATCCAGTTTCTTCATCTGTAAATCCACCACCATTAATTGCTGCAATGGCATTATTATCTTTTGCAATATCACTTGTTAATTGCCCTTCCTTTCCAATCTTACTGCTATAACCCACTTTTATTCTAGTTGGGTCATTAATAACTAGTATGTACCCTTTAAATTTGTTTCCACTTACATCATATCTTTCTATGTTATTATCATCTTTATTTTCTACCTTCACACCATTTAAATTATCTTGAACTATAGCATCCACCTTTTGCTCATTCATAATCTGTTTAATTTTCGCCTCTGATAAAAATAATGTAGCTATCCATTGAGTTTTAAGAGTAGTCATTGCTGCACCTACCACTGTACTCTTTACATTTTTAAACGGTCCATAATAAACCATAAATGGGCTTGTAATTGCTGTAAAAACTAATTCAAAAATAACAAATAATAAAACAAATTTGCTCGATATTCTTTTGGTCTTCTCACCTTTTTTTATTCTTCTCATGTTTCCCATCCTTTTCTTTATTATGTACTATCACATTGTACAGTAAAACTATATATTTGAACACAGAATTTAAATGTAATTTCTGTTAACATAACTATCCTATTACAATTTAATACAAAAAGAGAGCATAAATCTTTATACTCTCTTCTAGAAATGTAAATTTTTATAATTTTTTAGATCCTTCGTATGCAATTGGTGATCTCTCACATTCATCATATTTTAAGGTTACTTGATAACACAAGTCACTACCTTTCATTTTTTCAGAAGCATAACACAACCCATTAGATCTCGAATCAAGAAAAGGATGGTCTATTTGCTCTGGGTCACCTATAAGTATTAATTTAGTTCCCTCACCAACTCTAGTGACTATTGCTTTAACTTGTTTTGGTGACAAGTTTTGTGCTTCATCTATGATAACCCAATTTTTAACTATTGACCTTCCTCTAAGGTAAGCAACCGCTTCAGTAGTGATAATTCTTCTATCGAACAAGTCTTTTATTTTATCTAATAATTGTTTCTCATTTTTATAACGTTCTTTTTCGTCGGATTCCACAAGTATCTCTAAGTTATCAAATATCGGCCTCATGAATGGTGATATTTTTTCTTGCTCAGTACCTGGTAAAAAACCTATTTCCTCATCCATAGTAACATTTGGCCTACAAATTAAAATTCTTCTGTAATGTTCACTATTATCTTGTAATATTTTTTGAAGCCCCACCGCTAATGAAAATAAAGTTTTAGCTGTTCCTGCCGGCCCCTTAATAATTACTAGTGGTGCTTTTGCTGCATCAATACTTAAAGCTTCCAGCATAAACTTCTGTCCTACGTTTCTTGGCACAACTCCTAAGGGTTTACTTTCCTTATTATAAAGTGGTACTATGTTTTTCCCATCATACCTGCCGAGCGCAGTTTGTTTAGGATTTTCAATTGAGTGAATTATTAAAAATTGGTTCGTATATAGATACGGAGTAGTATATTCTTCTAATCCCTCATCATATTTAAGTAAGGCTCCTAATTCTATACTTTTTTTGCTGTAAAATTCCTGAAGTTTTTCTGGAGATACGAAGACCTCCATTCTTCCAGTATATTGGTCATCATATTCTGGTACAAATTTTTCATAATAATCTTCCACATTAATATCTACGGCATCTGCCTTTATGCGTAAAAATATATCTTTGGTTATGAGCCATACATCTTCACCCTGCTCTTTAAGACCTTTGCATACCTGTAATATTCTGTTATCTGCTTTTTCTTTATTCCAAGAAGCAGGTATTTTGGTATCATGGTGATTCATTTCTACTCTAAGTCTTCCCCCACCTTCTAAATCAATGCCCTCATTTAGTTTTCCCTGCTTTCTAAGTTTATCAATAAGTCTAGCTGCATATCTAGCATTAGCACCTAAATCACTTTTATCTTTCTTAAAACTATCTAATTCCTCTAATACTATTTCTGGTATTATTACATCATTATCTCCAAAAGATAATATAGCACTTGATGAATATAAAATAACATTGGTATCTAGTACGTAGGTCTTTTTCAAAATATCAGCACCCCTCTCTCTATTACTAATATATGTTACTTATCCTATAAATGAATTAAAATTGAAATTAAATTTAAATTTTCCATTAATTTTATTTTAATTATTTTGACAAGGAATAGTTTTTATTATATAATAAATTTTATATTATACATAATAATATTATAGGATGGTGTATATGGATAACATTACAACGGTTTTCAAAGAGAAAAAATTAAAACTTACACCTCAACGCATTGCTGTTTATAAATATTTGCAATCAACAAAAGAACATCCTTCAGCAGAGGTAATTTATAAAGCTCTACAACCAACGTATCCTACTATGAGTTTAGCTACTGTTTATAAGGCATTAAAAACTCTTATAGAAGTTGAATTAATAATAGAACTTAACGTGGGTGAAGGTAACTTTAGATATGATGGTAACATGTCTTCTCATCCTCACATACAATGCCTAACTTGTGGCAGGGTTGATGATATAGAAGGCATATCTTTTCCAAATATACTTGAAGATGTTAAACAGTATTCTAGCTACGAGGTTTTAGCAACTAAAATATATTTTTATGGTATATGTGAAAATTGCAAAAAATAGTTTATAAAAAAGGAGTATTGAAATTAATTCATACTCCTTTTTTTATATTTCTCTTATAACTCTACTTTAGCACTTTTCCAATTCTTTACTGTTATAATTACTGGCTAAAATAATAGATAAGTTTTTCAAATATTTATTCAGTTTTTTCATAAGTTCACCCCTCCGTGTTAATAAATATGAATTTTCTTAAAATATATTTAATAATAATTAATTAAATATATAAATGTTACATATAATTTAAATGGGGGTGGACTATATGAAATTACAAGTAATATTTTTAAAGAAGAAATTCATTTATTATGCTTTAGCAATTATTGTCTTTACCATAATAACTACGTTCTTCTTATTTTTTAAAAAAGGTTCTATAACTACATTTAACATTGTTAATGAAAGCAAAATGATGCAGTCTGATCTAACAGGGGATGGAAATAAAGATATTCTCTACATAAAAACAGAAATGGCTAAATACTATATTCAAATAAATTCAGGAGATAATAGCTATTATCTAGAACCTTCTAAAAAAATTGACACTGTAGGAAATAATTATACCGAATGGCCAATGAGGCTAACATTAATGGACATATCTAGAAACAACGTACCTGAAATATTTACCCAAGCTTCTGAAAATAATAAAGCGGTGCAGCATGCATTTTTTTGGAATGGTGAAAAGTTTGATGATATATTTTGTAACACAAATAACATATTAGGTTTTGTAGATAGTAAAAATAATAAAACTCCTAAAGTTATTTCTGGAAATCTTAAAGATGGTAAGCTAAATTTCACAAGTTTTATTTTCCTTGAAAACAGCCTGAAATCATTTGATTATAACTACGTTGATAATTACATGGGCAAAAATACCGTATTAGGTTTTGTTAACCTGATGGCTACCTTTCCACTATCAGAATTAAATATATCAAAAGAAATTTTTGCATCTGATTTAGATGGAAATGATATTTCACTACTAAGCGATCTATCGAGCAGAAAAACGCATTTAAACTTCCAGGATGCCGTTTTCAAAGATTATACTTGGGATAAAGACGGCAATGCTAATGCAATCTTATGGACATTAAGCTTTAAAGGATCTAATACCAACGATTTAAAAGATGTAAAAAACTATACTATAGAATTAGTTGTAAAACTTGTACCTAATATTGATAAAAAGTCCGTATTTAAAATCAGCTCTATAAATATTAAGTAATATAAAAAACCACTAACTTATATAGTTATTTTATGCATTATCAATATCTTATATAAAATTACAAAAGGGACCGTATTATCGGTCCCAAGGGGGATGGGGGGGGGGTTACGCATAAAATAAATTATTTTATGCAAATGGAGATTTCAACTCCGATTACATTTATAATATTAACCTTTTCCCGTAGTTTTATTCATTATTAAATTTAATTTATAAAATTACTAATGTATTGAGCTAGCATTTCCCTCTACGATTCTATTGAGCGTTTCTAATTTTTTATCATCTACTAGGCGAGCTAATATATATATAAGCTGACCTTTATCCTCATCCTCTAAGCCTTCCAAAACGTTATGTGTGCCTTCTTTAGGACTTGTATGTTTAAATTCAACATCGTTATTTTGAATAGAATTAACATCTTCAAAAGAAACATTACTTTCAAATGATTTATTATTATCATTATTAAAAGAATTATTACTTGATATGGAGTTCATCATATCAGTAAGATCTGAATTATTCAAATCTAAATTATTTAAATCTATTCCAGAAAGCATATCTGAAATTTGGCTTAAGTCTATACTACCCATACCTGAAAATATATTTGATAACATGTTATCTTGCTCATCTTCTTTTGAACTTAATATATCATTGCTTTCATTATTGTTATTATTTTTTTTTGCTACATTTTTTTTGACATTTGGTGTTGAATTTGTATTACCTTGATTCCCTGCCATGTTATTACCTTGACTGCCTAAACTTCCCATCAAGTTTGCTAACATATTGTTGTCTTGGCCTCCTAAACTACCAATTAAATTCCCTAAAATATTATTATCCTGACCACCTAACCCACCCATTAAACTACCTAAAATATTATTATCTTTGCCCCCTAGACTTGAAAGTAACCCTTCAATCATATTGCCACCACCACTATTCCCTCCAAGAAAGCTAGATAATAATCCCATTAAAGGATTTTCAGAATTTCCATTAAACATTTGTGCTAATGGATTATTAGAATTGTTATTCTGATTATTGTTATTGCTATCACCATTGTTACCATTGTTATTGTTATTATTACCGTTGTTATTGTTATTATTGTTGTTTTCATTATTTCTATTACGTCTATGATGTTTTGACATATTTATCACCTCATTTATAAATGGGAGAGCCTAAGCTCCCCCTTATTTTTAGAAATTAACATCCACAGCTTTTAGCTTCAGCTACTACTGGACGTTTACAACAACAAAATCCTATGAAAATCAATATTAATAAGAAAGCATTCTTGTTTTCAAGTAGACATGTTCTTTGTAATATAATTAAAAGTATTATTGCACAAATTGGATTTGTGCATAGACTTGCAACTGGGCTTACTGCTACAGGTGCGTTTCCACAACATCTTCTTTTTGACATATAAAACTCCCCTTTCTGGGCCAAATTTTAATGTGTTACATATTTCAGCTAAAGTTAAGAACATTTTATTTATCTATTTGTGCACTTATAAACAATTGCCATAGTTATTCTTCGTCACAGTTGTCTAAATTAATAATATTGTTTGTACATCCTTTTTTCTGATTGCCACTACTTACGAATAAAAGTATTAATATTAGTATCCAAATGCCACTGCCGCCGCCACATCCGCCACCAAGTCCACCAAATCCACCTAAGCCAAAACCGCCATCGGATTCACAGGGGTCATTGCAGGTAACTTTACAAAACTTCTTGACGTGCTTCGGATCACATCCACAAATACTGCCACCAACTTCTCGGCGACCTTGGTTACAAAATATGAGTAATAGAACAATGATCCAAATTATTGAGTTTCCGCCATTGTTATTATTGTTACATTCACATTTTTTAGATTCATTTTTTTGAGATTCAGCTAATCCACTCAATAAGCTATTCATATCCATTTAAATCCCCTCCTTATAATTGTTTTTGTTAACTAACTTCAAAATCTTTTTCTTTTGTTTTCTAATATATACTATTCTGCTAGATATAAATTGACACATAATTTTTAATGAAAAATACAACAAAATATAATTTTTTAATTATTACACATAAAAAAGGCAAAAAAAATAGACCTTATTACTTGTGCACAAAATTTAGTTTGCACTCCATAATATAGGTCTATTGTAATGTACCTTGTTAATTTATTCATCAATGCGAGAATTTTTAAACATATTAGCTAATAACTCAACTATACCTGTTTTTTTAAGCGATGAAATATTGATAATTTCTTCATTCGTTTCTAATGCAAATGTTTCTCTTATTAACTTATTATTTTTTACTAATTCTGCTCTGTTTAACTTATCTTTTTTAGTTGCAACTATTACAACCTCGTAACCAAAATGTTTAATCCATCCGTACATTAAAATATCATCTTTAGTTGGCTTACGTCTACAATCTACTAGTAATGCTACTTTTTGGAGCTGAGGTCTACGAATTAAGTAGTCCTCCATCATCTTTCCCCATTTAGCTTGTTCAGTTTTGGATACTTTAGCATATCCATACCCTGGCAAATCAACGAAATAAAAGCTATTGTTTATTAAAAAAAAGTTTATTAGTCTAGTCTTGCCAGGTGTACCACTAACTTTAACCAATTTACGCCTATTAGTTAAAGAATTTATTAACGAAGACTTACCTACGTTGGACCTACCAACAAAAGCATACTCCACTCTATTATCTGCAGGATACTGAGCTGGTTTTACTGCTGAAATTATAAATTCAGATTGTTTTATCTCCATTATTTATCTCTCCAATTAATGCATTTTCAAGCACGTTTTCTACTTTACTTGCAAATATAAATTTTAGTTTATCCTGAATACTCTTTGGTATCTTTTCTATATCTTTTTCATTACCACTCGGGATGATAATTGTATCAATACCTGCTCTATATGCAGCTAATGATTTTTCCTTAAGCCCCCCAATAGGTAAGACTCTTCCTGTAAGCGTAATCTCGCCTGTCATTGCAATGTTATGTCTTACTTTTCTGTTAGTTAAAGCAGATACCATTGCAGTTATCATAGTTACCCCGGCCGATGGACCATCTTTAGGCACCGCTCCCTCAGGCACATGAATATGAATATCCTTATTTTTATAAAAATCTTTATCAATATTATACTTATCTGCATTAGCCCTTACATAGCTATATCCAGCCTTAGCAGATTCTTTCATAACATCTCCCAATTGGCCTGTAAGCTCTAACTTACCAGTTCCCTCCATAGCACTTACCTCTACAGGCAAGGTAACCCCACCAACTTCAGTCCATGCTAGTCCAGTTACTACACCTACTCTATCTTCTGTGTCAGCTTTATCATAAGTATATAGAACTGCTCCTAAATACCGTTTAACATGCGTCGCGGAAACATTAACACTTTCCTTGCTCTTTTCTACCATTTCTGTTATTGCTTTTCTAATAACAGAAGCGATTTGTCTTTCAAGACTTCTTACCCCTGATTCCCTAGTATAATTCTCAATAATACAATTTATAGAAGGATCAGAAAAAACTATTTTATTACCTTCCATGTTATGTTCTTTTAACATCTTTTGAATAAGATGATTTTTTGCAATGTGAAATTTTTCTTCCGAAGTATATCCTGATACTTCTATAACTTCCATTCTATCTAATAATGGTCTTGGAATAGTATCTAATTTATTTGCAGTAGTTATAAACAAAACCTTTGATAAATCAAAGTCTAATTCAAGATAATGATCCCTAAAACTTGCATTTTGTTCACTATCTAGCACCTCTAAAAGCGCATCTGCGGGGTCACCCTTAATATCATTACTCATTTTATCAATCTCATCTAATAGGAATAATGGATTTCTTGATTTGGCTTCTTTCATTGCATATATAATTCTACCTGGAATTGCTCCCACATAAGTTTTTCTATGTCCTCTTATTTCAGCCTCATCTTTTACTCCACCAAGTGACATTCTAACAAAATTTCTATTTAATGCATTGGCAATAGATTTTGCTATAGATGTTTTACCTACTCCTGGTGGTCCTACCAAACAAAGTATTGGTCCCTTCAATGTTTTACTGATTTTTTTAACTGCTAAATACTCTATTATTCTTTCTTTAACGTCCTCAAGTCCATAATGTTCTGTATCAAAAACTTCTCTAGCCTTATTAATATCAATATTATCCTTAGTTAATTTATTAAAAGGTAGAGCTAATATCCAATCTAAATAGGCTTTTGATACTCCACTTTCAGCAGAATAATTTCCTGAACTTTTCAATTTATTTAGTTCATAGATTGCTTTTTCTTTTGCCTCTTTAGGAAGTTTTAACTTTTTTATTTTATTTTCATACTCAACTATTTCTTTTTTATTTTCGTCATCTTCGCCTAATTCTTCTTGAATCACTTTCATTTGTTCTCTTAGATAATATTCCTTTTGAATTTTATCAATTCTGCCTTTTACCTTAGTTCCAATTTTCTTTTCTATCCTTAATACTTCGACCTCATCTTTTAATAAAAACATCAATTTTTCTAATCTTTTAGTAACTTCTAATATTTCAAGTAATTCTTGTTTTAACTCAGGCTTTAGTATTAAATATGAACTTACAATATCACAATATCTTCCTGGTTCTTCTGTTTCTTCTAAACTGAATAAAGCATCCGGGTAATTGTTAACTGACAGATTTATGTATTCTTCAAAGGCTTTATCTATAATTCTAATATATGCCTTACATTTTTTATCATCCGCGCACTCTTTATCTTCAATAATTTCTACTTCCACCTTTACAAAAGGTTCCTTATCTTTGTACTCGGAAATCTTACCTCTTTTTATTCCTTCAACTAGTACCCTAATTGTATCTCCTGGTAACTTTAATATTTGTTTTACATTACAAATAGTACCAATACTATATATATCCTTTTCTTCTGGTTCTTCAATTTTTGATACTTTCTGTGAAACCAGAAAAATTTCTTGATTATTTAGCATAGCATCTTCTAATGCAAGTATAGATTTCGCTCTACCAACATCAAAGTGCAACACCATATATGGAAATATATTCATACCTCTTAGCGGAATTAGCGGAAGAATTTTTGCATTCTTATCCATTTTTCTCCCTCTTTTCTATATTATATTTATCGTCTTTTATTAATGTAAACTCATTTTTTTGATTTCACATTAAACACACGTAATAAACTATAAAAATTGTTCATTATATCTTTATAGTTACACTACTATATTATACCTATAATATACCTGTTTTTCAATACCACAGGATTTAAAATAAAAAAGATAATCCACTATATTTAAACAGGGATTACCTTTTTATAGCAAATAATATGCTAAATCTTTAATGACTCGGCTGCTATTACATCAACTTCCGGATCAAATGTAGTAGGAATATTTTTAGGTATCTCTTGAAGTAATGCTTCGCGAATTACCTCACTAATACTACTCACTGGAATAATCTTAATATTTTCAATGTTATTAAAACTATCCTGCCAATTATCTTTTGGAATAATAACTCTTGTGGCTCCTGCTTTCTTTGCGGCAGCAATCTTAGCATTGACACCACCGATTGGCTTTACAGTCCCATGAATTGATATTTCTCCTGTCATTGCAACCATATTATCAACTGGTATACCTTTTATTGCACTATATATTGCAGTTGTTATGCTTACTCCTGCAGAAGGACCATCCACAGGTGATCCACCTGGAAAGTTTACATGAATATCATAATCATCACAATCTAAATTAAAATACTTTTCAAGTACTGTAACCACATTCTCTACTGAGGATCTTGCAGTGCTTTTGCGTCGTAGTTTCTTATTTGCGCTGCTAATTTCTTCTTCTTCAATAATTCCCGTGATTTTAAGAACGCCTTTTCTTAGCTTTACTTTTTTTGCATTAGCTTCAATTTCCATTACAGCCCCTATATTTGCTCCATAAACTGCTAACCCATTCACATATCCAACTTGTGGTTTATCTGATATCCTAGACTCCATCCGTGGGGAGTACTGACCATTTTCTATGACCCATTCAATATCCTCAATACTTACTTCATCTCTTTCGTCATTAATGGCCATTCCACTTGCTAACTGAATTAAATTAACAGTATCACGTCCATTACTAGAATATTTACCTACAAGCTTTAATGCTTTATCACAAATTTTAAGACCCATTTTACTTATTGAGTTTGATGCAATAATTTGCAATTCTTCTGGAAGTAATGCCCTAAAGAATATTTCTATACATCTTGACCTTATTGCTGGCATTATTTCTTCTGGATTACGTGTAGTTGCACCTATCAGCCTAAAATCGGCTGGAAGTCCTTCATCAAATACTTCTTTTATATATAGAGGCATGTTAGGATCCTCTCCATTATAATAAGCACTATCTAAAAATACTTTTCTATCTTCTAAAACTTTAAGTAATTTATTCATTTCTATAGGATGTAGTTCTCCAATTTCATCAATGAACAAAATTCCACCATGTGCTTTAGTAACTGCACCAGGTTTTGGTTGAGGCACTCCAGCCACTCCAAGTGGCCCAGCTCCTTGGTAGATGGGATCGTGAACGGATCCAATAAGTGGGTCTGCTATTCCTCTCTCATCAAATCTAACCGTAGTTCCATCTATCTCCACGAACTTAGAAGCTTCGTTAAATGGAGATTTTGTTCTTCTTTTAGCGTCTTCAAGCACTAATCTAGCTGCTGCTGTTTTTCCTATTCCAGGTGGCCCGTAAATTATAACATGTTGAGGATTAGGGCCACATATTGCTGCTTGTAACGCCTTAATTCCTTTTTCTTGCCCTATGACCTCTTCGAATTTTGTTGGTCTACTTTTTTCTGTAAGTGGTTCCGTAAGGCTTATCTTCTTCATTCTTCTTAAGTTTTCCATTTCTTTTCTATTTTCCTTGTTAACAACCACCTTACTACTTTGTTGAGTCTTTAATGCATTAAAGAAATATAACCCAATAACTACTGTAAAAAAGAGTTGTACTGCCATTAAAATTTTTGTTGTCATATTATTTCAAGTTTAATATCGAATACATTAAACTAATCCTCCTTCACATATTAAATTTGCATATTTTAGTAAATATTGCATCTTCTGATATTATGCTCAAGTAATGCTTAATATATTCTTCTTTTCCCATAAAATATTCTTATTTTCATGTGCCTTTTAATATGTGAATCTATAAATTTCAAATTAAATTTTATACAAAATTATATATCTTACAATTTGTTCAAAAACAAAAAAAGATGGATATAAATTCCATCTTTTCTCTATTTTTTATTGTTCTTATTATGCTGTTTCTGGACCTTTTTTTGCTTTAATCTTTTTTGTAATCTTTAATTTCTCTCTTTTTCCACCTTCTGCTAAAACTAGTTGTGGGTTTCTAGTTTTAATAGTCTCAGCATTAACTATTACTTTAGCTACTTCTTCATTAGATGGAATATCAAACATGATTTCCTTCATCGTATCTTCTATAATAGATCTAAGTCCACGAGCTCCAGTTTTTCTCTTAATAGCTTCTTTGGCTATAGCTTTTAAAGCTTCTTCTTCAAACTCTAGTTCCACATTATCCATTTCAAATAATTTCTTATACTGCTTTATAAGTGCATTTTTAGGTTCACTAAGAATGCTAACTAATGCCTCTTCATCCAAAGCTTCTAGTGTAACTACTATAGGGAGTCTGCCTACAAACTCTGGAATTAATCCAAATTTTAATAAATCTCCTGGCATTATAGACTTTAAAAGTTCACCTACGTTTACTTCTTCTTTAGATCTTATTTCAGCCCCAAAACCAACTGATGTAGTTCTAGTTCTTTTTTCTATAATTTTATCAAGACCATCAAATGCTCCTCCACAAATAAATAATATATTAGCAGTATTTATCTGAATAAATTCTTGGTGAGGATGTTTTCTTCCGCCTTGTGGTGGTACTGATGCTGTTGTGCCTTCTAATATTTTAAGTAATGCCTGTTGAACTCCTTCTCCAGATACATCCCTAGTTATAGAAGGATTCTCAGATTTTCTAGCAATCTTATCTATTTCATCTATATAGATAATACCCTTTTCTGCCTTTTCTACATCGTAATCAGCATTTTGAATTAATTTAAGAAGGATGTTTTCTACATCTTCTCCTACATATCCAGCTTCAGTAAGTGTAGTTGCATCTGCTATAGCAAAAGGTACATTTAAATATTTTGCTAAAGTTTGAGCTAGTAGAGTTTTTCCACAGCCTGTAGGTCCAAGTAATAATATATTACTCTTTTGAAGTTCAACTTCGCCCTCATTAACATTTGAATTTATTCTTTTGTAATGATTATATACTGCTACTGCTAAGGATTTCTTAGCGGTATTTTGTCCAACTACGTAATCATCTATATATTTTTTTATTTCTGCAGGTTTTGGCAAAGCACCTAAATCTAATTCAACATCCCCCTGGAATTCATCTACAATTATTTCTGAGCATAATTCAATACACTCATCACATATATATACTCCTGGTCCTGCAATTAATCTTCTAACTTGTTCTTGAGTTTTACCACAGAATGAACATTTAAGTTGTTTTTTTTCATCAAACTTTGTCATATTTTCACCTCTCTTAATGTTATTTCGTTTATTTTATTTCCTTTTAGTTATAACTTCATCTATTAATCCATACTCCATAGCTTCTTGTGAACTCATGAAGTAATCTCTTTCAACATCATGTTGAATTTTCTCTATTGGTTGACCAGTTCTTTCACTGTATATTCTATTTAATGTATCTTTAGTTTTCATGATACGTTTTGCATGGATATCGATATCAGTTGCCTGGCCTTGAAATCCTCCTAAAGGCTGATGTATCAAAATCTCACTATTAGGTAATGCAAATCTTTTTCCTTTTTCCCCAGCTACTAATAAGAAAGATCCCATGGATGCAGCCATACCAATGCAAATAGTTGAAACTTGTGGTTTTATCAATTGCATTGTGTCATATATAGCCATTCCTGCTGTAATTGATCCACCTGGACTATTTATATATAAATATATGTCCTTATCAGGGTCTTCAGACTCTAAATACAATAACTGAGCAACAATTAAACTAGCAGTAACATCATTAACCTCTTCTCCTAGAAAAATTATTCTTTCTTTTAATAATCTTGAATAAATATCATAAGATCTTTCTCCCCTGTTAGTTTGTTCAACAACCATTGGCACCAAACTCATATAAATCACTCCTTTACTCTCTAATAATAATACTATTTTAATAGGTAATCTATTCCTTAATTATATCCTAAATAATTACTTTTAAACATATAATTTTATCCTAAATTTAAAATTAATTGCCAGACAAATATCTGGCAATCAATTTTAGTATAAATTATGCAATAATCTTAGCGCTATCAACTAACATTTTGATTACTTTTTCATTTACAACATCTACTTTCAGATATTGTTTTTGTGCTTGCATAATTAATTCTGCTGTTTTGTCTAAATCTTTGTCTCCATATTGAGCTGCAACTTGTTTAGCTTTTGCAAGCATTTCTTCATCACTAGCTTCAAACTTTTCAATTTTCGCTATTTCTGCTATTACTAAATCAGTTTTAACTCTCTTTTCAGCTGACTCTTTCATAAATGTTCTAACTTTTTCTTCAGTATTGTTAGTGTACTGATAATATGATTCAAGATCTAACCCTTGTTGTTTTAATTTTGCTTCTAAATCTTTAAGCATTATATCAGTTTCTCTTTTTATCATAATTTCCGGAATGTCCATTACAACATTAGAACATGCAACATCTATAACAGCTTCTTCAAATTCTTTCTTTTCCCTATCTTCACTTGATACTAAAAGTGATTTTTTAATGTCATTTCTTAACTCTTCTAAAGTATCGAATTCTGATACCTCTTTAGCGAATTCATCATCAATAGCTGGTAGTTCTTTTTCCTTCATGCTTTTAATGGTTACATTAAAAGTTGCAACTTTTCCATTTAAATCTTCTCTTCCATATGCTTCTGGAAAATTAACTTTAACTTCTTTAGATTCTCCAACTTTTAAACCAACTAATTGTTCTTCAAAGGTATCAATAAATGATCCTGAACCAATTTCTAGTTCAAAGTCTGTTCCTTCTCCACCTTCAAAAGCTGTCCCTTCAACAAATCCTTTGAAATCTATAATTGCTATATTGCCCATTGCAATAACGCCATCAAGTTTTTCTTCAACTCTAGCATTTTTTTCCTGCATGCCTTTAAGTTGGTTTTCAATTTCATCATCTGTTACTTTATATTCAGTTTTCTTAGCTTCTAATCCTTTATATTCTCCAATTTCAACTTCAGGCACTACTTCAACTGATGCAGTGTATACAAAATCTTTTCCTTCGCCAATTTGAATAATATCTATCTTAGGATAATCCAATGGATTTATATCATGTTGCTTTAAAGCTTCAGGATATGTATCATCACAACAAAAATTTATAGCATCTTCAAAGAAAACACCTTCACCGTACATTTTTTTTATTATATTCATTGGAGCTTTACCTTTTCTAAATCCAGGTATGTTAATAGTCTTAGAGTTTTTTGCACTGGATTTCTTCAAAGATTTATTAAATCTTTCTGCTTCGACTGTTATTTCTAATTTAATAATATTTTTTTCTAATTTTTCCATTTTAACGTTCATTATATTACTCCTCCTAATCGCCACAAATGCTTATTACCTTAAATATTATAACATAACTTTTGAGGTATTTACAAATAATATTAAGCATATTTGCTCAAATAGTCTAATATTATGATTATAACTAATTTTTTCATAATTTACAAGATAATTTTATTAATGCTAAAATCCATTAATATCTTTATGCAATAATAAAGTTAGGATAATATCCTAACTTTTTAATATTTAGATTGCTACTAAGTTATAAAATTGTTACTAATGGCATTAAACTTTTTCAAAACAAGTTCCTTAGCTTGTTTCAATTCGTCATAATTTACATAATTGTTGCTATAAACTTCTATAATACCTTTGCCACTATACTTGACACTCTTAAGATTACTTGCTATATCTTCATAATTCAAACTTCCCTTTCCAGGTAAAAGGCAAGGGTGATTTTCATCTCTATCATTTATATGAATATTCACTATATTGCTGCCCATAACCTTTATATATTTTTCTATAGAAACATTAGCTTTATACGCTTGTTTTAAATCTAGAGTAAAATATATTGGATACTTACACTCCTCAGACAAAAACTTTAAAAATTTTATATCCGCAGACATACACCACGATACATTTTCTTGTGCTAATTTAATACCTGACTCTATTGCTATATAAGAAAGTTCATTATATGTCTCTGCAACAAATTTAGTATCAAGTTCGTTAAAATTTGCATATCGCATGCCATGAAAAGTATAACAACTTGCACCTAATGTTTTTGCTGCCTTGCAAACCTTTTTAAATTGTTTTAACATGTCTTTTTTTCTTCTGTCATATTTATCAAAAAGGTATGGTTCAAAAGAACCTGAAAATGCATGAACTGAATTTACGTTAAATTCATATAGTTCCTTTTGTTCTAATATTACCTTTAAAAATTCTTCCTCATATTCACTGGGTGTATTTAAAAATATTTCACCGTCATTAAATCCTAATTCTTTCATCTTTCTTATACTGTTTTCTGTATGCAAATTAGGGTAAAAACAAGCCGAAGATAATCCTATATCCATACTTAACCTCTTTTCCCTATTTTATTACCTCGCCTAAGGGAGTTACATATACTACCTTACCATCTATATTTGTCTCTAGCCCTTTGGAAGTTATATTTTTAAAAGTTATTTTTTTACCTGATGCTGATTTTACCTGTGTATGTGCACTAGTCTTTAAGTTCACCTTCCATAAATATTGCATGGCCTTTTCATTCATCCAAGGTAATTCGCTAACATATACAATATTATCTTCATCAATAAACTTAGGTGTAATTGACCATATATAGTTTGCGCTACTTTCAAGCTTGTTCTTCTTTGAATAAACTTGATTTTTGCTGGATTTATGTATTTTCTTAGTTATATCTTTACTAACTTTGTTTACATCAACATATAATAGATCTTGATTTTTCGTACTCTGAATAACTACCGCTTTTTTACTTGGACTTATATCATATGATAAATCTTTAGTATTTGATATACCCTTTATACTTTTTTTTGCTGCCTGAACGTTATATTCTACACTAATCTTTTGTCCATCAGACAATGAAACAACAAATGTTTCATTCTTTGTTTGTGC
Organism: Clostridium sp. UBA4746; assembly: GCA_002403785.1. Taxonomy (GTDB): domain Bacteria; phylum Bacillota; class Clostridia; order Clostridiales; family Clostridiaceae; genus Clostridium_AD. The sequence goes on along the minus strand of DHIM01000131.1, from coordinate 9,958 downwards.
ATTATCCTTTACCTTCGTAGTTTTGGGCTTTTCAGAAATTGTCTGTTGTTTAACAACATTCTCTGATTTCTTTTTCACTAGTGTTGCCTTATTCTCTTTGCCTTTTGATTTATTTGATATTAAACCATTCTTCATGCTTATACCTTTATTTATTAAACCATTAAAATCTGTTGTTAAAAATATACTTAACCCTATTATAGGTATAATAATCACTAATAATAATATCTTTCTTCGATTCTTTTTTTCTTTCTCATAATGCTTGCTAAATATGCTAGGTCTCTTCATATAATTTACCCCCATTATAATTAATACATTGTTACCACTCGAACATGTCTGATTAATAACAGTACATTATTCATTATACCGCATAATAAATGAAAATAATATTGTTTTATTATGAATGTTTTATCTTTTGTAATATAGTAACTACATATATATATTCAGCAAATCGCCTATCGTGATTTATAGATTAATTTCAAACCGGATTTAGTATTAATATGGAAATAACTTTATACATATTTAATAATTAAATATGTTGTCAATTACTAATCAGTATAATTTTGAGTTGTTTCACTTTTAATTTTATCTGTTATATTTTTATTATTATATATTTATTTTGTATATATCCTTGTATCTCAACGTATATAAAATTCACTGAATATTTTTAATTTTGCGACTTGTCTAAAACTACTTGAACTGTTTCAATATTAATATTACAAG